>DATHIE010000509.1:0-7223 GCA_035316905.1 Chryseolinea sp.
GGAATTGTCCCTTTTTATACTCCAACGTTTGATCGGCATAAACCTTTGTCATATAGGACACCCAAATTGGCCGGGCTGTTTTTCCACCTTGTCCCAAGCTCCATTCCCGGTAATGGATACTCCTTTCATCTCCGCCAACCCATGCACCAGAAACGAGGTTATGCGTCACGCCCATATACCAGCCATCGGAAGCATTGTTTGTGGTGCCTGTTTTACCACCGATTTCGTTATCCAGCTTTAGATTGTAAGGCAAAGCAACCGATGTACCGCCTTGTTCTTCAACACCACCCATCAGCATGTAGACCATTTTGAATGCGGTTTGTTCGCTGATTGCCTGCCTTGTTTTTGGAACAAAGTTCTGAATGACATTTCCGTTTTTGTCTTCTATCCTTGTGATGTAAAATGGTTCAGTATGAATTCCACTATTAACGTATGTGCTATAGGCACCAACGATTTCAAATAGCGACACGTCGCTTACTCCGAGACAAAGGGAAGGTACTGCATCAAGCTTGCTGGATATACCTACGCGTTTTGCAAAATCGACGACATTTTCGGGTCCAACCCGTTGCAGCAATTGCGCGGTGATTGAATTGAGGGACCTTGCCATTGCTTGTCGAAGCGTATACAATGTTCCGGTACCTCTGTCGCCCTCAGCGTTGGGGGGACTCCACGTTCCACCTGGTACTTTGAAGGTGGGGGAAACGTCTTGTAACTTGAGGCATGGGTTGTATCCTGCCTCCATCGCCGTGCCGTAAACAAATGGCTTGAAGGCAGACCCAGGTTGACGAGTGCCTTGCCTAACGTGATCATATTTGAAATACTTGTGGTTAATTCCTCCCACCCATGCTTTGATGGCTCCCGTTTGAGGATCCATTGACATAAAGCCCGAGTTAAGGAATCGCTTATAATAGTTTAAAGAATCCATTGAGCTGAACAACGTATCACGCTCGCCCTTCCAGGAAAATATCCTCATGGGCTTTTTGACGTTCAGCATGATCCTTACAGAATCATTCTTTGCCCCATACTTTGCAACGAGGTTTCTATAGGTTTCTGTTTGTTTAATCTTTGCCTGGAGATATCCTTTTATTTCATTCCAGTTTTCATCGATCCATGGATTCTTTCCCTGCCAATGCGCATCAAAGGCTTTTTGTTGGGTCTTCATGCTTTCCTCCATTGCTTCTTCAGCGTAACGCTGCATGCGGCTATCAATAGTGGTGTAGATCTTCAGGCCGGATTCCCACAAATCAATATTGTGTTCCTTTCCCCATTGCATGAGATCGTTTTGGATTGTAGTTCGGAAATAGGTTGCAATACCTTCGTTCTGATTTTGCACGTTATATCTCAGCTCTATGGGAAGAGACCGAATCGAATCATACTCCCTTTCTGTCTTTATGTAACGACGATCATAAAGCTTATAAAGGACTTCGTTTCTTTTCTTTAACGAATTTTCAGGGCTTGATACGGGATTGAAACGGGTGATTGCTTGTAGCATTCCAACCAATACGGCCGATTCCTGGATATTAAGACTATCTGGAGTTTTGTTAAAATATGTTTCGGAGGCCACTTTGATCCCATAAGCATTGCGGCCAAAGCCAGCCGTATTGAGATACATTGCTATTATTTCTTCTTTTGTGAAGTTCTTCTCCAGTTGCACGGATATAATCCACTCCTTTGTTTTGCTGATCACAAGTTTGATTGGTCCACCCAATCTTGTTAGCGCGCCATCGAGTTCGGCACCTCTGGTACTAAACAAATTCTTTGCGAGCTGCTGAGTGATAGTACTTCCACCACCTTTGGCTCCTGAATTGAATGTGAGAACGCCATACACAACTCTGAGGTATGCTTTGAAGTCCAATCCAGAGTGATTGTAGAACCTGTGATCTTCAGATAACAACAGCGTATTGACAAGATCGGGCGAAAGTTGACTGTACGTAACCTGACTGCGGTTATAACGGAAGTAGCGGCCGAGTGACACACCATCAGCAGAGATGAGTTCCGAGGACAAGTCATTCTCAGGGTTTTCTATTGCCTTGAGACTGGGCATTCCTCCAAACAAACCAAACAGGTCGCTGCTAACCGATAATACGTAGATCGGAAAGCCAATAACGAAACAGGCAAAAAGTATCCAGAGTGACTTTGTGACTTTCTTCAACCACGGTTTGTGAATAAGCAGGACGCTACTAGTCTTCCGTCGGATAGTTTTTTTCAAAGAATTGGAGGTATTCATCAAGACCTTTTGTTCGGTAAAATATATCGAAATTGTCTTTCGTTATTACAAAGCTATGGAATTTATGGTTCCTTAACTCGTTGAGTGTCGGCAGCTTTTCGTTGAACGTCCGTACAAACTCAAGCGCTGAGCTTATTCGCGGCAATTGGTCGACCAGAGTTAGACTATAAGTATCATCGAGCACCAGATTGCTCGTATTCAACTTAAGATCCTTGAAGTTGTCGCGATTGAATTTTTCAAGCACGCCCGAAGCTACGGCTGTCATGTTCTCGTCTTTTCTATAAACCAGCACGAAATAATGGGGCTCTTCCAGTGAGCGGATGTATTGAATGCCTTTAAGCTGTTCCTGTTTCAGTGTAAAGTTGCGCGATGTTTCAAGGAGCCGTCTGGCATACGCGCCGGCCTCGGTCTCCGGGTAGTTCTTGGTGAATTGATCCAGTAGAAATTGATATTTGTTTACATCCTCTGTCTGGCCTACGATAAGTATTTTCAACAATTCGATGGAGGGGGTGAATGCCGTCTGCCCCAGATCTGAGGCTTCCACCAACATAACGGAAGCCGCGGAGTCACGCCCTGCGAGAAAATGTTCATAAGCCGTCTTGTAAAGTTCTTTTTGCTTTTCAACGGCCTGGCTGGATTCTTTTAGAAAATCTGGATTCTCAAGAATCTTTGCAAAGGTCGAACCAGGATGTTTTTCCTTTAACAGTGTTGCGTAGCTTTCAGACTTAACTGGATCACTCTCTTTATAAATCAAATATAACTTGTACAAGATCTCGGGTTCGTACTCCGTCTGAGGGAAACGCTCGAGCAATCTGTTGAATGATGCTACTGCGTTTTCCTTTTCCTGCAGCTTGAAATAGTAAATATCGCCAAGATTAAAATACGCATCCTCAATCTTCGTCAATGCTTCCTTTTTCTGTTCTTCAGTCTTTGGGATCTGTTTGCTGATGCGCATATACTCGGCTGCCACCGGATCGGCAGGAGGAGGAGCGTTTTTTTCTTCTGCGTCTTGCTTCGGCGCTTCTATGCCAGGAGCGTTGCGGCTAACTATCGCTGTAGACGCTGATCGCAGCGACCGTCGCCAGTTGTCTTCCAATGGGATGTCTCCCCAAATACGTCTGAACTCTGTTTGTCCCAATGACATAGCCGAAGGGTTGCCGAAATACCAATCTGCAGTCTCCTCCGTTAAACTGTTTTCGCCGGTATTGAAGACATCGCTATTCTCTGGCACAATTTCAACCCGGTTGAACAGGCGCCTCTTCGTCTTGCCTTTGTTTTTCTCCGCAAGCAGTTTTTTAGCCTCAAATGTTGAATCGATTTTTGATCTGAGTTGTATCGAATCCAAATTGGCCAATAGTAGCAGGCTATCCTGCCATTTGATTGTATTCAGATTTTTTACGAAGTCATTCAATACTTCATGTCGTGTTTTGATTTCCGCATAACCTTCGTAGTCCGTGGGAAGTGCGCTCGCGGCGCTATCGTAATACGCTTGTGAAAGCTCATACTTGCGAAGCGTATCATAATATATTTCACCGAGTTTCAGGTATGCTTCTCCATCGATGCGTTTGTTGCTTCCCTCGCGAAGAGACTTATTAAAATTGGCGATTGCCTCATTAAGATTTTTTTGCTTGAGTTCAAACAATCCCAATTCGTAATAGATCTTGTCTTTAAACTCTTTGTTTTTGCTGTCCTTCAATAGCTTCTTAAATGACTTTAACGCAGCGTTCACGCTCTTGCTGCGCGATATCTCTGTCACTTGAGCCAGATACAATCTTGCATAAAAGTCAACTTCATACTCAGGATTGGTTGCCAGACATTTTCTATAATAGTTATATGCTTCTGATTCGAATCCTAATTTTTGATAAACCTGACCTATGATGAAGTAGATTCTGCCGGGCCGATCTTTTTTAGTAAGCATAGGAGCGACCTCCGTAAGATTGCGGACTACATTATCGTAATCACCTTGCTCCTGATAGAAATAGGCCTTCTCAAGAAACAGGTTCTTTTGATTTGTCTTGCTAAGCTTTTCTTTTTGAACAAAATCGATGGCTGCCTGACCATTGTTGAATTCTGCATGTTCGGCAAACGTCCTTATTAATTGAATGATTGCCGCATGTCTCGCGTTTGGATCTTTGCTTTTGGTATTAACGAACTTCAGGGTTTGCACAGCATTACCCCAGTCCAGGCTATAGAGTCTTGCTTTTCCCACAAGGATGTATGAGTCATCCACCCATTTGCTATTAGGATGGCGTTGAATGGCCAGAGAGGCCATTTTGATCGCCTCCTGGATTTCCTTGTCATAACCTTTTGCCAGTGATGAGTCAATCTTCGGATAAATGCGCAATATCTTACCGTAGTCGTCCGTCAGACTCGACCAAATGGTTTTTTCTATCTTTTGAATCTCGTCACGGGCGTAGTAATAACCATTGTAATGGGCCGTTGTATTGTGGAATGCTTTGCTTGTCCATGAATTTCCTGCGGGCGAACACGCTCCCAACAAAAGAAATGCAGCAAAGATTAGTATGGTACTAGACGACCCCCTCAAGGTATTTTATTTGTGATCCTAAAACGCAAAAAAGCCAAATTCCATATTATAATAGTCTGGAATATCTAATTTTGTGCAAAAAAGCGGAATATTTTGAAACCCAAAAAAACATTATCAAACTGGTTGACAACCCGGTACCAACTCATCATCCGCAACGAGGAGAATTTTGCTGAAAAAACCAGCATGGGTTTTACGTACTCTAAAGTAATTCTTTTTTCAGTCATTTTGTTTACAGGGTTGTTTGTGCTGAGTCTGTTTATGTCGAAAACAATTCTTGCGAAATGGTTTGATCCTAAACACGAACAAATGGTGCTTAATCAGCAATTGTTCGAGCTTGCGCAAAAGGTGGATTCACTGGGATTAGAAGTGGACCGCAAAGACCAATTCATCGCGAACTTTCAACGTGTGTTGAGTGGAGATACCAGCAATTTCCAGGATCCAGCCGAAACGTTGAAAGGAGAGAATCAACCATTGAAACCTGCGGATCTCAAAGTTACTTCTACCGATTCCGTTTTCAGAAAGGATTTTGAACAATCCGATATGGCGTTGATATCGCTCAACTCAAAATATCGTGAATTGCAGGAGACATTCTTTTATTCGCCGATCACTGGTTTCGTCTCAGATCAGTATGATGTGAAGAAAGGACATCCTGGTGTCGACGTAGTAGCAAAAGTTAATGAACCTATTAAATGTATAGCCGATGGCACTGTGGTATTTTCGTCCTGGACTCAGGACTCTGGTTATGTTATTATGGTGCAGCATCGAGGCAATTTGATCTCAGCTTACAAGCACAATGCCCAACTCTTGAAAAAAGTTGGTACCTTTGTTAACGGTGGAGAGATTATCTCTATTGTTGGTAACAGCGGAGAGCTCACAAACGGACCACATCTTCACTTTGAATTGTGGTACAATGGGAACTCTCTAAACCCTGAAGAATTTGTCACTTTTTAAACCAGAATGTCATGCTAACTTCGAAAGAACAAAAACGAGCAGCCGAAGAGATTAGCAACTCAAGCAACAACATCGGCAAAGGCACTTACCTTGAAGGCAATATTGAGACCTACGGGAACATACGCATCGAGGGGAAGGTCACAGGAAATGTGAAATCAAAATCCAAGGTCGCGCTGGGTAGCTCTTCACAGATCCAGGGAAATATCGTCGCTCAGAATGCGGATATCGAAGGGGAAGTAAAAGGAAAGATAGAAATTTCCGAACTCCTGGTTTTGAAGGCCACCGCAGTCATCAATGGGGATATAATCACAGGTAAAATGGTAGTTGAACCCGGAGCAGTATTCAACGGAACCTGCAAGATGGGCGCGGTTATAAAGGATATCAAAATCGGAGAAAATGGCCTCACAAGAGCCATCCCCCAACAAGAAATCAAAAACATATAACAGCTATCTAAAGTACAGTAGCCTCGGATTACAGTTGTTGGCAGCTATTGGCGTCTTTGGATGGTTGGGATACGAGCTGGACCACTTTCTAGAAATCAAAATTCCTGCATTTACCCTCTTATTTGGGTTTGCTGCTTTAGGAGGGATGATGTACCAGGTATATCGGTCAATTAATCGCGACAATCCGTGATACGGTTTTTCGTAGTGTTGCTGGTTGCCGCGCTAGCGATTGCGGGGCTGACAACCCTTGCCCTGCACTTATCGTGGATCGATGTCCTGCCTTCTTTTTTTTATCAGATTCTTCTATTTCTGGTTTTTACCACGTTCGTGGTTTTCCGATATCTCTACAAGGTTGATAAGCCTGATTTTTTCGTACAATTATATCTATTGACGATGGTGGTGAAGTTTATCGCGTATGGGGTTTTTAACCTTATCGTGATCCTGGAGGACCGACCGGGAGCGGCCATGAATGTGTCCTTTTTTTTGGCCATTTACATGTTGTTCACAGCCCTTGAAGTTGTGTTTTTGTATCGCAAAATTTCGCGTTCGTAGCGACCTGAATTCCGACCCAAAATTTCTTCAAAACATTTTTTTCTGGAGCATTAATTAATACCTTTGCGCTCGTTATCAAAAACCTTGAAATTAGCCCTGAATGAGCATATTTTTGAGCCGCGCCAAGTATTTTTCTGCCTTTTTTATTGTATTGCTCACGCTATTTTCGGGTGCGGCATCCGCCTTTCAAAAAGGCCATGGAGAAGAGGCGGAAGAGGCTGAAAAATCGGACATCAATATCAGTGAACTGATCATGCATCACGTGCTCGATGATCATATCTGGCACCTGTGGGATCACGGAGGCACAATCTACCTGCCGATAATCATCTATTCTTCTGAAAAGGGCCTGGACGTGTTTTCGTCACACCACTTCTATGACGAACACCACAACGTTGTGGAATACGATGGCTACAAATTGGATCACGGTCATATCACTTTATCGGCAACCGGCAAATCGGTTCTGGACCTTTCGATAACTAAAAACGTGGCAATGTTGCTTATCAAT
>DATHIE010000510.1:0-2841 GCA_035316905.1 Chryseolinea sp.
TATGGCACGATGGCCTCGCCGTTGTCATCAACTGTCACCGCAGAGCAAAACAACTGGCAGCCTGACGGCTCAGGATTTTTAGGACGATTTGGGTTATTGACTCCTGACTTCGACCCAGTGCCAGAATCGGAGATGATGGCGGCTGAAAAAGACTTCCTCGATCAAAAAGGATATTTAAACCTCGGGCAATTGCTGACGCCCGTTCAGGTGGAAAACATCAACGCGAAAATTTATTCACTTATGACGTCGGAAGGAGAACAGGCCGGTTCGGAATTACTGGATTCTCCTTACATAAAACATCCAAAGGAAGCGGGCGCGGACCGTCTCGCTGACCTGGTAAACAAGGGCGATGTTTTTGATATCTTTTACACACATCCACGGGTGCTTGCAGGTATATCCCATGTGTTAGGCCGATCGATAAAATTATCTTCTTTGAATTATCGCGCCGCCAAACCGGGAATGGGATTACAAAAACTTCATGTGGACTGGCATGAGGCCGTCGCATCCGGAGAGTACAAAGTGTGCAATTCTATCTGGCTATTGGATAATTTTTCGAAGGAAAATGGCGCTACCCGTATCGTTCCGGGAACACATCTTACAGGAGCATTGCCTCAGCATTCTTTGCAGGATCCTGAAGCGACTCATCCTGATGAAGCGATCATTGAAGCACCCGCTGGATCGGTATTTATTTTTAATTCACACGCGTGGCACGGCGGAACCACTAATCATACTGAAAAGATCAGAAGATCAATTCACAGCTATTTCTGCAGATCGGATCAACCCCAACAAGTTGATCAGTCCCGATACATAAAAAAAGAAACAATTAATCGCCTTTCACCGGCGGCCGTAAGAATGTTGGGATTGCAGTAAGCTCAATCGGTCCCCTCTTTGCGATCTTTGCGTGAAACTGCATTCAATTTTTGGTGTGCAAATCTTCAAATGCATTTCACGCAAAGGCCGCAAAAGAATACACGCTGCTGGCTGATTTTACTTGTCACGCAACAAGATTGATCCACTCATAACGTCGTGAATGGCTCGTTTATGCTTATTGCTTGTTACTGTCAAAAATGAAATCCAGCCCAGAGTTGTTTTCAGAATAAATCTCAAGAATGCGTATCCAAGGGAGATCTTCTCTTCGGGATCATTAAATCGCCTCACTTTTAATTTCATCAACTTATGTCCCAACGTACTGCCGGTAAATGAAGTCAGGATAGGGTCGTATAAATACAGCATGAAAATCAGAATAAATCCCTTCAAAAAACTGTGAATGTCCCCAAAGGCATCAATGAACAGCGTCGTCGTTGTAAAAATCATCAATATGACTACAAGATCGACGAACAACGCTTTTATCCTGCTTACGAGGGTTGGGAAGATAATCCCATCGTACTTCATATCCAATTGATCGCGCTCGTGAACCAACTTTTCAAATGATTCTCTGCTATCTAAAGTATCCATAACGTGTGATTTGATTGCATAACAAGTTGATTGGAAAGATAATTGAAAAGTGTGAATTATCCTTCCTTCGGAGCAGTACACCAATTAACCGATACCTTCAAAATCAATTTCTAAAAAATCTTCTACTTCCTTTATCCACCGTTGTTGCACAAACGCGGTGTGATCCGGATGATTGTTGTACTGGTCATACAATTGCTGGCTGGCAAATTCCATTGACAAGCCAAATTCAAATTTATTTTTCTTGCTGGTTTGCTTCAGGCATTCAAATTTTTCCACACCGGGAATAGCTTCCAACTTTCTTGCTGCGTTGAAAAAATCCCGCTCCTCCGCAGAACCTTTCGGGTGTTTAAGTTTAAAGATAACGCTATGGCGAATTCGGGACCTGTTTGATTGAGCCATTTCAAAGCGAGTTAATGTGACACTACTTACTACTTAAACTTGCTTTCATCCAGCCGAAAAAAGCGAACGGCGTTATTAAAAAGAATATCACGCTTCTGGTCGAACGAAAGATAATTTGCGTTCTCAATTACTCCGATGGAGGTTTCTAAGAGTTTAGGCCATATCATCAGGTCAGTGCCATACAGAATACGTTTACCAAAACCGGCCTGCACCAACCGTTTAATATAATCATTCACTTCTGCCAGAGGGTAACTCCAGATCATACCAGCTACGTCCACATATACATATGCCTGAGCACCCATCAGAGCGATCATCTCATCGATCATAGGGTAGCCCGCGTGCATTACCCAGATTTTCAATTTAGGATGCTTCGCTAACATATCCTCCAGCAACAAAGGATTGCCCATTGAAGCTCTGTACTTGGGAGAAGTGATATTAGCCACGCCGTTGCCTCCTGTTCCCATGTGTATTCCTACCGGGATATTCAATTTCTCAGCGGCGACAAAATAAGGATCAAGTGAATTATCGCTGGGTGACATGCCCTGATATTGAGGCGCCACCTCGCCCATTACCTTATAAAAACCTTTTGTCAGTGAATCGGTAAAGGCCACCACCGTCATATCCTTCGATGAACTTATCCCAATGCTGGGAATAACACGGCCGGGAGGCGCTGCTTTTTGCCACTTCCGGATAACGGATGCATCGCCGCTGGCTATGATAGTCATGTTCAGTCTTTTCATCGTTGAGATCAACGAGTCCTGAAATTCCTGATCGCTCTTAGCTGCTCTAAGTGGATTGGCACAATCGGTATTCACAAACGACGGTCGCGGGTCACCGGGGTCAGCGCCTGGCATGCTGCTAAGAAACCAGGGACACATGTCCGATGCGAACGCGGGGTTCACCTTCATCGCATGCACGTGCACGTCGATAATTGGAAGATGCTTCTGTGTGCTGTTCTGTGCAACGGCTGAAGTTGCTGCGAAGAGC
>DATHIE010000511.1:0-5593 GCA_035316905.1 Chryseolinea sp.
TCGCGGATCGTGTTTTATCGGAGGAAATGTATCTGAAAACAGTGGCGGACCAAAGGCCGTGAAGTATGGCGTGACGCGTGACTATGTATTGAACCTCGAAGTGGTCCTTCCAACCGGTGAAATAATATGGACGGGTGCAAATGTTCTGAAGAACTCCACGGGTTATAATCTCACTCAACTGATGTGTGGTAGCGAAGGTACTTTGGGTATCATTACAAAGATCGTCTTTAAGCTGCGCGGCTATCCACGTAAATCTGTTCTCCTCCTTATTCCTTTTGTCACCAATACGGAAGCATGTAAGGCTATTGCCGAAATCTTCAGGGCCGGGATCACTCCTTCGGGGATGGAATTCTTTGAACGCGAAGCTGCCCTTAAGACGATAGATTATTGTGAAAAGATCTATGCCTCAAAAGTAACCACACCGTTTCCCGAAAACATGGATGCTTACCTATTATGCGAACTTGATGGCAACGATGATGAAGTGTTGATGCGCGACGCGGAGCGAGTGATGAACGTAGTGGAACAGTTTGAAGCTGGAGAAATCCTGTTTGCCGATAATGAAGCGCAAAAGGAAGAGCTTTGGAAGATAAGGAAGAACATCTCTCCTGCCATCAAAGCTTATTCGATAAACAGAGCTGAAGACGTTGTGGTACCGCGGGGCAATCTTCCTGCATTGATCACCGGAATCAAAGCAATTGGAAAACGTTTCGGGTTCAACACGGTATGTTACGGTCATTTGGGAGATGGGAACCTTCACGTGGATATTTTAAAGGAAGACATCAGTTTAGAAGATTGGAACACTAAGGTAGTCGACGGTATTGGAGAGATTTTTAAGCTGGCTGTCCAGCTAGGCGGTACGTTGTCTGGAGAGCACGGTATCGGGATCGCGAAGAAACAATATATGCCGATCGCAATGGGGGAACCCAACCTGATGATTATGCGTGGAATCAAGAAAGCCTTTGACCCAAATGGTATTTTAAATCCGGGGAAAATATTCTAAGCGACAACGTTACCAACTTAAAAGTCAGATAGCCCCTTTGAAAATAATATACACACTTTACCTGGTGGTACTTGCAAGTCCGCTCTTCGGACAGAACGGTTATGTAAAATTTGAGAATGATTCTATCAAAGTTGGATATCTCAGGAATATTATACTCCCCGGATCCAATGATCGAGCAATTGAACTATGGGAAACAAAAAAAGATAAAAGCCCATTAAAATTGAAGAAGAAAAATTTAACGGAATACGCAATCAACAGAGATACTTTTAAGATCCTCAATTATTTTCGGCCATTTCACGATGATAATATTGATTTTGAGATGGTTGAGGCTAAGGTGATCGCACGGGGAAAACTCGAGCTTCTTATTATCGACAATTATGCAAATACCGTCAGTAGCTACACCGGAGGTGGGCTTATCCCGGGATTGATTGATGTTTCTATGGGAAATGTAACTTTCATTTATGTCCTGGCAGATGTATCCAACTATTTTCCTCAGGGCATTCCCGCCAGAAAACTAAAATTTGAAAATGCTCTTATGGATTTTTTTTCAATAAAATTTCTGAATGAGTACCAGAGACAAAATGGAAAGATAAAATACAAAGACTTGCCAGATCTTGTCAGGGCGTATAACACCCTACATAGCGCCACATCACCGCGCTTGAAATGAGGTCGTGAGAACCAGTGACTGGAGGCTTCTCCATGTCATTTGGGAGAATCAATTCGACGTCAGGAAACCACTTTGAAAATTACTCTGAACTTTCAGAACTTGGGTGTATGAAACGATCTTTCACGACAGAATTTATCGATCAATCCATCCTTCGCTTACAAGAAAACACTCCCAAGATCGAACGATGCCTTAACGAACTCACCCAAGTCGAACTATGGCATCACCCCAATGCATCATCCAACTCCGTAGGCAACCTCATCCTGCATCTATGCGGAAATATCACCCAATACATCTTATCTGGCCTCGGCAATGTTAGGGATGAGCGCGAACGTGAGAAAGAATTTACTTCAGGAGCCATCCTCAACAGAGCAGAGTTGTTACAAAAACTAAAATCAACCGTTGACGACGCCATCACCGTCATCCAGAATCTCAACGAAGCGGATATGCTTCAGAAGCGCTCCATCCAGGCATATCAACTTTCCGCTATAGGCATCATCATCCACGTGGTAGAACACTATTCATATCACACCGGCCAGATCATCTTTTGGACCAAGCTCATCAAGGACAAAGACCTGGGTTTCTATTCCAATGTCGACTTGAACAAAAAGAATAAGATCTGAGCGTCACATCCGACAATTTTCGTGCGCTTTTGGCAAAAATACTGTAGTATGGGAAATCATTCGGTGATCGAATGATTTAATCCGCCCACATGCCTCAACCTATTATTGTCGTCGGCAGCTCAAACACCGATATGGTAATAAAATCGGAGAAATTCCCTCTGCCGGGCGAGACTTTGCTTGGCGGCGAATTCTTTTTGTTTCCCGGCGGAAAAGGAGCCAATCAAGCTGTTGCTGCGGCACGACTTGGCGGAAAGGTGGTCTTAATTGCAAAGATTGGCAATGATATCTTTGGCGAACAGGCATTGCAGCAATTCAGGGAAGAAGGCATAGTGACGGATTATATTGCAAAAGATCCTAAACACCCTTCCGGCGTTGCGCTGATCACGGTCGACAAAAAAGGTGAAAACACAATTGTAGTTGCCCAGGGATCTAATGCAGCATTGTCTGCTGACGACGTGCAAAAAGCAGAAAAAGAATTTGAGAAGGCTGATATTGTCCTGACGCAGCTGGAGACTCCGTTGCAAACCATACTTCACGTTGCAAAACTTGCAGGAACGTTTCAAAAAAAGTTGATCTTGAATCCTGCGCCGGCCATGGCGCTTCCTGAGGATCTGTTCCCTTCCTTATATCTGATCACTCCAAATGAATCAGAAACGGAAATGCTGACGGGAATTAGAGTAAAGGATAAAGCCTCCATTAAACAGGCTGCAGAAAAACTTAAGGAAAAAGGAGTTGCTAACGTGATCATAACACTTGGATCTGAAGGAGCATATCTCTACGATGACAAAGGGGGAAAACACATTCCAACAAGAAAGGTGAAGGCTGTTGATACCACTGCTGCCGGTGATGTATTCAACGGAGCACTTGCCGTGGCCTTATCAGAAATGAAAACATTGGAAGAGGCGGTCGAATTTGCAAATCATGCCGCTGCAATTTCTGTCACAAAGATGGGAGCTCAGGCATCGGCTCCTTATAGAAAAGAAGTCAATAGCAACATATGAAAAAAGTTCTGGGACCACCTATCGCAGCAAATAAATAAATCATTATGTTCATTCTTGAAAGTTATTCCGTCGCTGTTTTTTTCTGCTTTGTCACGATGCTCTGCTGGGGATCATGGGCAAACACGCAAAAGCTTGCAGAAAAATCCTGGCGTTTTGAATTGTTCTATTGGGATTATGTGGTAGGCATCTTGTTGACATCGCTGCTGTTCGCCTTTACGTTGGGCAGCACGGGGGACGAGGGACGAAGTTTTACGGCCGACCTTGCGCAGGCCAACGGTGCGAGTATACGGTCAGCACTTTTGGGTGGGGTCATTTTTAACCTTGCCAATATTTTGCTGATTGCCGCGATTTCGATCGCAGGAATGTCTGTAGCATTTCCGGTAGGCATAGGCATTGCGTTAATTTGGGGCGTAGTTGACAACTATGTGAAGGTGCCAACAGCCAATCCGACGCTGATCTTTTCGGGAGTGGCGCTCATCGCGGTCGGAATAATCGTCAATGCAATAGCATACAAGAGGCTCTCAGCTAATACTCAGAAAGTATCCACCAAAGGGCTAGGCATCTCTATGCTTGCGGGAATATTAATGGCCCAGTTTTATGGATTTGTTGTCGACGGGATGACCTTGAATTTTACATCGCCGGAAATCGGAAAGCTTACGCCTTATAGCGCAATCTTCCTGTTCTCCTGTGGAATATTTCTCAGCAACATTGTTTTCAACTCTATACTCATGCGTATGCCGGTTCAGGGTCATGCTGTGAATTATGGAGATTACTTAAAAGGCGATTCCAAGAGTCACTTCACGGGAATTTTAGGAGGAATTATCTGGTGCATCGGAATGTCATTCAGCATCATCGCGTCTGATAAAGCCGGTCCTGCGATCTCCTATGGACTCGGCCAGGGCGCCGTTCTTGTGGCAGCAGTCTGGGGAGTATTTATCTGGAAGGAATTTAAGGCCGCGCCATCAGGAACAAATTCTCTTCTGTATATTATGTTCATATGTTTTTTTACCGGACTTAGTCTGATTGTCTATTCCAAGGTTGCCTGATCATCCAAAAACAACGATCACTATGCGAACTGCGCTATTTCTTCTTCTTTCCTTTCTTGCTATCGAGGTATTCTCTCAAAAAATAAAAGCTGAAAAGATCATACTGGATACTGATTTTGGTAACGACTGCGACGACACCGGTGCGCTGGCGATCCTGCACCAGATGGCATACAACGGTGAGGCTGAAATTCTGGCCACAATGTATCCAATGCCTGATGAATTTGGCGCATCTGCCATCGATGCTGTCAATACTTACTACGGGAAGCCTAACATACCAGTCGGTACTTATAAAGGAAACTATGAGTACAAAGGCAAACACAACGATTATTACAACAGCCTGCTTACGAATAGCTTTCCCAACGATCTGAAATCCGGCAAAAATGCCCCGGACGCTGTCTTACTCTACCGGCGCATTTTGGCCTCACAACGCAACAAGAGCGTCACAATTGTCGTCGTCGGCCCTCAACGCCTTGTTGCAGACCTTTTGGCATCCAAGCCCGATTCCATCAGCAAGCTTGATGGAATGGCATTGGTGAAGAAGAAAGTCAAACAACTAGTATCGATGGGTGCGGAATATCCCAAGGGCGATGAGTGGAACATCAAACTCAGCCCGGACGCCTCACAGGTCGTAGCTCAAAAATGGCCAACGACTGTCGTTTACTCTGGGTTTGAAATCGGCGTAGCAATCATGACGGGCGAGCGTTTGGTTACGGAGACCTCCGAAACCAATCCTGTCCGGATGGCATTCGGTACCAATCCGGATCTTGACGCAAAAAAGAATCGTCACAGCTGGGATCAGACAGCCGTGTTGTTCGCTGTCCGAGGTCCCAAAGATTATTGGACCCTGGGGTCGGGAACTATACAGATTGCCGACGACGGAAAAAACAACTGGGTGGCTGGTGGAAAATCGCGCCAATATCTGATTGCGAAAAAGCCCGTGCCTGAGATGAAAAAGGTCATTGAGGATATGATGGTCGCTCCGCCGAAAAAATGAATTTGGTCTTCCCGTGTAGTTGCAACTGCTCCGAGTAAAGGTTCACAGGGTCGATAAACAGGCGGCCTGAAGGAAGGGAAAGGTTTGAACCAAAGATATTCCTGTCACACGATTAGATTGAATTTGTTTTTGGGATTGGGGTCCCCTCAATTATTATCAAAATAATAATGCTAAGTTTATTAGAGCCCAAATAAGTCTAACCGATGAAATCCAAATCAATCAAAGGCGCATCTCCTGGTGAAATAAAGTCCGCGTTGCAACATGC
>DATHIE010000512.1:0-10278 GCA_035316905.1 Chryseolinea sp.
AAGCTCTGGCAGCTTGTCCAACTCATTGATTGATTCGGCCTTTAGCGTCTGAAGGTTGTTATCGGCAACAACGTTCGTAGCGATATAATCTGAAGATTGGGTTAGATAATTCACACCACCCTGAATTGTCCATCGTTTCGAAAGCTTGGTACCAACGTTCACTCCCACAGAATATGATATCCCAGTGGCTTTCGCCTGCTTGTCCGGAACGGTACTGTTGGTGAAAGCTATCGCGTTGTTAGATGTAGACGGTGACACCCCAGTGTTTACCGAACTAAATCCCCCAGCCGCAAATCCCACAGAGGTCCATAGTTTTTCGGCATTCCCTTCTTTTTCCTTCTTGTCAAGTTGTGCATATTTCTGCTCCTCCGCCGCCAGCTTTGCCAGTAACAGTGCGCCTGGATCTACCTCATTTTTTGGAATTACCAGCTTCGGCTCCTTGGCTGAGTAAAAGGTTGGTACTTGACGGTCAGCATATTTAGCATGAACATCTACAGGGGCAATCTTCGAGCTCTCTTCAAAAGCCGGAACTGCGTCTCCATCTACTGCAGTGTTACTCGAAGAATTCGCTGTTTCGATCAATGAGCCCCTCGATCCATTCCCATCGGTGGCTACAACAACAGACGTGGATTGCGGCGCCTTATTTGGTGAATTCGCGCGCAGTGCTTCGCGCGCAGAAATTTCATTACTCAGCGGTTGAGAATGAGTTACGTTGCTGCTTGATGTCGTTTCATCAGACGTGCTATTTGAAGCAACCTGCGTTTGCTCAGTTTTCGAACCAGCAGCTAATTGTTCATTCAGCGCTGCAGTCTTACTATCAACAACATAATATCCGATACCGGCGAAGCACACAGCGAAAGTGACCGACGCAGCGGCCAGCATCTTGTAAAACCTCAGTCTGCGTCTTGTTCTCTCACCCTCGGCTTTTTCCAATTCTAACTCAATACCGGTCCAGACATTATCAGACAGATCGATCTCTGCCCCATAGAAAGCCTGTTTAAACGAACCTTCCGCCTTTTCCAATTCACGCTCAATACCCGACCAGACATTGTCGGACGGATTCATCTCGGCGCCATCAAACGCATCTTTAAACGAATCTTCAAATTTTCGCCTCTCCATATCTATCGTATTGCGTTGACTCCTTTAATATTTTTGCTTGAAGCAAACTCTTCGCTCTTGCAAACTGGGACTTTGACGTTCCCTCTGAGATGCCAAGCATTTCTGCGATTTCTTTATGACCATAACCTTCAATTGCAAACAAGTTGAATACAAGCTGACAACCTTGCGGCAGCGATTGAATCATTTCCAATAGCTGACTCACGTTTAGTCCGGACAAGCTCATTTCTTCCTCTGGCAGGACCAGTTCTGTTACATCAACCATTGGATAGAGGTAGAGTTTTTTGCGCTGGACATTGAGCGCGGTGTTTACCATTATCCGGGTGATCCATGTTTCCAGCTTTGATTCCTGCCTAAAATCCTTAATGCCTTGGAATACTTTTACGAACCCTTCCTGGACAATATCTTCAGCTTCCGCAGTTGTCTTCGAGTAACGAAGACATACCACCAGCATTTTTCGGCAATACCGATCATACAAAGCTTTTTGTAAAGCTCTGGTGCCTTTGCGGCATCCCTCAATAAGCTCGTTTTCGCTGAGCATGAATCCGATAATCGGGCGGTTCTCCATCTTTGACACTGCCTCTAACGGAAAAGTTGGAAATGATTATAACTTTAAGGCCATGAGATACACGCACTTAATTATGCTTTGCATCGCGTTAGCTACATCCTGTACGCCTATAGTTCAAAGTTCGACTAATTCTGAAAGTAATCCTAAAGTTCTGAGGCTGACCGATTTTGCCTATGAACCTGAAATAAAGACGGTTGAGTTATCCCCCGAGGGCTTCCCTCTCCTGCCCGCAGTTACACGACTTGGAGTATGGAATCTGGTCCTTCGGTTTGACGACCTCAGAAGTGACCGGGATACTTACTATGCCCGGATAATTCATTGTAATTATGACTGGACCAAATCCGACCTGCAGGATCTCGACTACCTCACCACGTACAATGAATTTCCGATTAACAACTCAGAGTTTTCCGTCGACACCCATATCCCATACGTCCATTACGGCTTTCTACTCCCTCCGGTGAAATTGCCAGGTAACTACGTGGTAATGATCTATCGGGGCAGCGATAAAGAAGACATTGTAATCACTAGAAGATTTATGGTTTACGAAAACCTGGTGGCTTTTAATCCTGAAGGCAATATGGTCGGCTCAAGCACCATCGCCGCCATTAATCAACAACTTAATTTTACAGTCAGTTACAAGAATCTAACGATCCTTAATCCATTAATAGACGTGCATGTTAATATTCGGCAAAACCAGCGCTGGGATAACATCGCAACAGACGTGCGTCCGAGCATTACCCGAGAGATAGAAAAAGAGCTCACGTATCGTTTTTTTGATGAGGCGGATATGTTCAGGGGGGGAAATGAGTTTCGTTTTTTTGACCTGAGGTCTCTTAACAATCCCGGACAGAACGTCGGGTACGTCGCGAAGAGCAGCAAGCCTTATGAAGTATACCTTGCGAAAGATAAGTCACGCACCGGCCAGGCTTACGGCCAATACAATGATATGAACGGTGGCTTTGTTATTGACAACTACGACTACCGCGACCTGGCTTTCACAAATTATGCAAATGTCACCTTCAATTTATCAACACCTCGTGTAAGCGGTGATGTGTATGTAAATGGAGCATTCAATTATTGGAATCTCAATGAAGCGAACAAGATGGAATATGATTCGAGCCAGGGAATGTACAAGGGCCGGCTATTATTGAAACAAGGTTGGTATGACTATCAATACCTTGTTAAATCGTCGACGCTTCCTCCATATTATTTTGAGGGTAGTCATTTCGAAACGGAAAACAAATATGAGATCCTGATTTACAACAGACCCTTCCAGCCAAGAGCCGATATATTGATTGGTTACTTCGTCGTGGAGAAGAATCCGCGGCGCTAAGCGTATGTCATGTCGTGCTGGGGTGCTCGTTGTATGGAGTCGTTGTTCGCGACATC
This sequence comes from Chryseolinea sp., assembly GCA_035316905.1. GTDB lineage: Bacteria > Bacteroidota > Bacteroidia > Cytophagales > Cyclobacteriaceae > Chryseolinea. The sequence goes on from DATHIE010000512.1 coordinate 3,074, forward strand.
CAGCATTCCAAATCCCTTGTGGGTAAAATAGCCGAGCCCGTTCTCGTAAATAAATTGTTGTACCTCGCGGGCAGCATAAAGTGTGAAAGGGAACGTATAACCCCGCACTTCAAACTTCACGTCATTATCATAAAGAGGATAAATCCGTGCAAATTTTTTATGAGATGCCTGTAGTCTCTGGATGTAATCGTGATCAGGCACGATCTGAAATTTATAGAACGATGCAAGCTGCTCAGGAGTATACTTTCCCAACGCTTCCATCCGCGATAGCGTACATTCATAAAGAAGATCAGAAAACTCGTCACTTTCAGGTGACACGAATTTCTTTCCGCTTTCATCATTAAATGCCGCGGGTATCACAACGATTGGAGAAATGCATAAAAACCTGGATTCGTCGCTTATAGCAACCGGCTCTTCTTCTTCTACAGCCTCCGGAATCAGGTGCATATTACCGACGATGACCTCTTTTTGCTCGAAAAGGCGGGCTAAAAAGTAATCCATGAAGGGTTTATCAGGGCATGCAAACACCAGGGTAACCTTTGCGGAAAAGTAATGAAGGCCTTTGCGACTGACTTTGGTCTGTCCTTTAAGGCCCGAAAAATTGTATTGATTAAAATCCAGAAAGCCCTTTTCAGGACCAAAAATGAGGAGACCCTTAATGACCTGAGCCAGCAAATATTGGTGATGAAATGGGACGTAAGCTCCCCGATTTTTCAGTGAAAAAATAATCCTGGTTCTCAAACCACAAAAAATTTTAATTGATGGTTAAAAAGCTACAACAGCAAAAAAACCTGCTTAATACTGATTGTGAGCAGTTTATAAAACTAAGAAAAAATCAGAAAGGTTCTAGTGATTTTAGCCAAATCTTTAGACGTTAAAACGGAAATGCATAATGTCTCCATCATGAACAACATATTCCTTACCCTCAACGGACATTTTACCTGCTTCTTTACACGCTTGTTCTGTCTTATATTGCTGATAATCAGGAAGCTTGATGACTTCGGCTCGAATGAAACCCTTTTCGAAATCCGTGTGTATAACCCCTGCTGCCTGAGGTGCTTTCCAGCCTCTTTTGATGGTCCAGGCACGGACCTCTTTTTCTCCCGCAGTGAAATACGTAATGAGGTCCAGAAGATGATAGGACGCCCTTAGGAGCTTGTTCAGACCTGACTCCGTCAGGCCGTACTCCTGAAGAAATACTTCACGGTCTTCGACGCTTTCCAGTTCAGCAATCTGCGCTTCAATAGCCGCACTTATGACAACAACTTCGGCGTTTTCGTCTTTAACGTGTGCCTTAAGCGCATCGACAAAAGTGTTGCCGGTGTGTATCGATCCTTCATCAACATTCGCCACATATATCACCGGCTTGGACGTGAGCAGTTGCAAGTCAGCCACTGCGCTTCTATCCTCCTCGCCTATTGAAATGGTCCTGGCGTTTTTCCCTGCTAACAATGTGTCTCTGAATTGTTGGAGAACAGCAAGCTCCTTTTTCATTTTGACATCGCCACTCTTCGCCGCTCTTTCAACCCTGGATAACTTCTTTTCGACTGAATCGAGGTCCTTTAGCTGCAGCTCGGTATCAATGATCTCTTTGTCAGCAACAGGATTTACGCGGCCGTCGACGTGAACGATGTTGTCGTCTTCAAAGCAACGGATCACGTGAACAATAGCGTCAACTTCCCTTATGTTGGCCAGGAACTGGTTTCCAAGTCCTTCGCCCTTGCTTGCTCCTTTGACGAGGCCCGCTATGTCCACGAACTCAATCGACGTAGGAATTACTTTTTGGGGGTTTACCAGCCCTTCAAGGATTTTAAGCCGGCCGTCTGGGACTGAGATTACGCCAACATTAGGCTCAATAGTACAAAACGGAAAGTTAGCGGCTTCTGCCTTGTTATTGGAAATAGCATTAAATAAGGTAGACTTTCCAACATTAGGTAGTCCTACAATCCCGCACTGAAGCCCCATAGTAGTCGTTTAATTCAGGGCGCAAATATAGAAAAAGTACGGAGGTATAGGGTATAAGGTATAAGGTCCTGGGGCAAAGAAAAAAGCCTTCGATTACTCAAAGGCTTCTTCAATTATAGGTCTAGATCAGGTTGGTTCATTCCCATTTCAATTCGGTATCAATTCCTGGCGCTTTTGTGGTCGCTGCCTCTGCCGTTTCCTCCCGTTCCTGTACATGATCAAACTGAGTAAAGTCCACGTTGGGCATCAGTTCAGTCTTCACATGATTAACCGTATTTGTCAAAGCGTCCATGAACTTGTTAAAGTCTTCCTTGTAAAGGAATATTTTGTGCTTTTCATACGTAAACCCATCTTCTTTGAATCGCTTCTTACTTTCCGTGATGGTCAGGTAGTAATCGTTCGAACGAGTAGCTTTCACATCAAAAAAATACGTTCTCTTGCCGGCTTTTACTTTCGCTGAGTAAATTTCGTCCCTGCCGTTTGTCTTGTTTTCTTCCACAATCCTTCGAATTTAAGGTTAGATTTAAGTTTGGTTCAGACTAAGGTACTATTTTGAGGCCTCAAACCAAAAAACCATATTAATATTTTAGTAAAGCTTTACGCGTTTAACCACCTAAATACGTCGACGAAACGCCAATTTTTGGGTATCTGTGAAAATTAAGCAAGACGATATTCTCCGACAGGGCAGTTTGGAATTACTTGCCCGTCAACTAGTTGAAGGCTTCATTACAGGCCTTCATAAATCCCCTTATCATGGCTTTTCAGTGGAGTTTGCTGAACATCGCTTGTATAATGAGGGTGAGAGCACGCGCCATGTTGATTGGAAAGTCTACGCGCGAACAGACAAACTTTTCAGTAAGCGTTATGAAGAGGAAACGAATCTAAGATGCCTCATCGCTATCGATACTTCGCCGTCAATGTTCTATCCTGTTCAGTCAAAGGCGAAGATCAGGTTTGCAAAGGTTGGAGCTGCGGCACTCGCGTACATGTTGAACAGGCAACACGACGCAGTGGGAATGTGTTTGTTCTCTGACAAGATTGAGACATTAACGCAAGTTAAATCATCCGCTAGCCACCTCAACAAGATCCTTAGACAGCTAAATGACGTCGACGGTGAAAACAAAAAACAATCACAACGGACGACCAATGTCGCCGGCGTGTTAGATGAGTTGGCGGAAAAGATTCACAGAAGGTCGCTAGTCATTATATTCAGCGACATGTTCGACAGCGCGGAAGATTCCAACGATCTCTTCAAAGCACTTCAGCACCTTAAGCATAACAAGCACGAAGTGATCGTGTTCCATGTGATGGATAATCAAACGGAATTGTTATTCAATTTTGAAGAACGCCCCATGGAGTTCATTGACCTGGAAAGTGGCGAGAAATTGAAACTAAATCCTGGTGACGTTAAGTCCAGCTATAAGGCGGAAGCAGACCGGTTTCATAAGGCGCTAAAGATGCGCTGCAACCAATACAAGATCGACTTCATCGAGGCTGATGTTCAAAGCGATTATAATGTGATCCTGCAGACGTATTTGATTAAACGCGCAAAGATGAGGTAGTATCCGTTAATCGTTAATCGTTTAACCATTAACCACTAACCATTAACCACTAACCATTGTGCACTACTCCTGCTCGACTTCCTGATGAAGCCATGCTTTTTTAGCAAGAAGCTCTTCTTTAGTTTCGACCACTTCAGGATCGGGAACACAACAATCGACAGGGCACACGGCAGCGCATTGAGGTTCTTCGTGGAAACCCGAACATTCTGTACACTTTCCAGAAACGATATAATAAAACTCCGGGGATACCGGTGCTTGTGATGTCTTAGCATCTACACTGGATCCGTCTTCTAATTCGACAGTTTCTAATTTCGTACCCCCAGCCCAATTCCACTCCTGGCCTCCTTCATAGATCGCTGTATTGGGGCATTCCGGTTCACATGCACCACAGTTGATGCATTCGTCCGTGATCATTATTGCCATGCTTTTTCTATTTTTGACCCGTTTTTAAGACAGTTACAAAAGTACACCAAACTATCCTAAAAACGGACACGGGCCTTTAAAAGTTTGCGACATGAACGTTGATGAAAGGATAGCTGCATTTGATAGACTGGGAACTGCATTGGTAACCCTTACAAACGATGAATTTAAATCGTTAGCGCTCAAAGCAGCTTCGGAAAATCCTTGGTTTACGGAAGACAATATCCGAATGGCCGTTAGCAGCCTTCACTTGATGTTATCAGAGCAGGCGTTGCAAAATTGGACTTCATCATATGTTTTCAATGGCAATCCAAAGAAAGTCGCCGTTGTTATGGCAGGCAATATACCTCTCGTCGGCTTTCATGATTTTCTTTGTGTCTTGATAAGTGGGCATTCTATTTTGATCAAGTCAAGTTCAAAAGATAATGCTCTCATCCAATTTGTTGTGCAGCTTCTCACCATAATAGAACCCCGTTATGGTGAAAGGATCGAATTCGCTGAACGGCTAAAAGGATTTGACGCCATCATTGCAACTGGAAGTGATAATACCTCCCGATATTTTGAATATTACTTCGGAAAGTATCCAAACATAATTCGCAGGAATAGAACATCTGTCGCAGTGTTGAGTGGCCTTGAGAATGACGACGAGATTAAGAATCTTGGAATCGACATTTTCAGCTACTTCGGATTGGGATGCAGAAACGTTTCAAAGCTATTCGTGCCGCGCAGTTTCTCTCTCGAACAGGTATTTACCAGCTGGCAACCCTATCACGACGTGATAAATCATCACAAATATTGCAACAATTACGACTATCAGAAATCCATACTACTTGTTGGACAAGTTCCTTTTTTTGACGGCGGATACGTGATGCTGCAGGAAACAGAAAAACTTGTATCACCCATATCGGTCATTTATTTCGAGTATTACAACAGCAGCGACGATTTAAGATCAAAACTTGCCGCCAATAGAGAAAAGATCCAATGTATCGTAGATAACTCCGGTGAGCATTCAAGCATAAAATTTGGTCGCGCACAATATCCTGCACCCGGAGATTATGCTGACCAAGTAGATACTCTTAAGTTTCTGACAGGACTTAACTAGTAGTTTTATCTATGATTTACGATTATTGATTTGTGATTATTGATTCCAGATTTGTCTGACAATGTAAGTTATGCATCGCAGTCAAGAAATCTCAAATCTAAAATCACAACTCACAATTCTAAAATCCCAGCGTGCGAATGGATTCAATTAACCGGGAACCGGACTTAATTAAGGTTTGTTACCTCTGATAATTTCAACCCATCCGGTATACGTTTCGCCACCATCTACCTGTAGTCTGTAGAAGTAAATACCATCGGCGGCATCACTTGCATTCCAGAAATTACCATCGCGGTAATCGCTTGATTTGAATACCTCGTTACCCCACCTGTTGCTGACTATAAGCTTATGCTGACCCGTCAATGGCAGGTTCATCACTTCGAACGTATCATTTACATTGTCATCATTAGGTGTGAAAATGTTCGGTACGAAGACGCTTGGATCAAGCGTAATTTCAGCATCAATCGTTATTTCACAACCTGCAGCGTCTCTCACCTTAATTCGATATACTCCGGGAGGCAGGTACTCATAAAGTTTCGTGAACTTGTTTTGAGGATTCAGTTTGACCGGTTTGAAATCTTCTATCACTATATCATCATCTGCGTCATAGAGCGCAATTTCGTAGTAGAGTTCGTTTGAAGCTGATAAGAATCTTGTACCACCATCGATGTCAGCGATCTCGATACTTCCCGTACGCTTCGGTTCAGGGAATGATGGCTTGACTTGACCCATAGTAATGTTCAGGCCTAAACTCACATCAAATACCACTGTGTCGGAAACCAGCGTACAGGTACTTGTTCCAATTGTTTGCTTTTGAACCATTACAAATCTGTAAGACCCAGGCATCACCAGGAAGCTGTGTTGCAACGGAGGGTTGTACACAAAGGTAACAGTCCTTGAAAGTGGAATGCTTGAAGAGGTAAGACTGTCGATCTTAAAGAACTTGTCATCGTTATCAAACACTCTGATAACAAATGGCGCATCTACCTGACCTGTGATATTGTTTATAGTAAGGTTCGGATTTCCGCAGTTTGATAATACCTCAAAGCTACCAATCGCCTGAAAGCCGCCAATGTTATACGCATCTGTGCGGGTTGGACACGTTGATGTGCTGGACTTAATATACAGGTAATAAGCGCCGCGTCTGAGATTACTGAACGTTATGCTTGGAAGGCCAGGCGAACTATAGTCTACAAACTGGTCGTCTGCGGGAACGTTTAATTGATCCTGGCTTACTGCCACTTGGAACAAGCCAGCATCACTGATTACAACCATGATTGAACCACTTTCCCCTTCGTTTATACACGTAGCATCAGAAGGCGTCACCGTTACTGAACTCAACGAAACCTGTCCTGGCGCTTGTACGGCAATAGGTTTGCTCTGTATACAATCCAGATCATCTTTCACGTCAACCACGTAATTGCCCTGAGAAAGCGTCAAATATTCTTTCACTCCGTTAACAACATCTTCGAAGTCAATCAGGACGATGTATCCTGAAGGATCCGTGGTGAACGGTACGGCCTTTTTAAGCCTCACCTGAAGCGGATTCGACGCGGAGTTACCACCGCCAATGGACGACACAAGAATTGATCCATCGGTACCGTTGCACGTTGTGACTTCCGTCGATGCAACAGTATAATCTATCTTTGAGAACGTGTGTTTTATCCGAACCATCACCGTATCGGGACAGGTGAAGTTGAATGATTCGTCTACTTTGATGATGATGAAGTCGTTATCGTCGGCCGGCAGACCACCTGGCAACGGAGCACCTGGAGTAAACGTCTGAGCTGAAGATTCTACGCCATCCAGTACATACTTGTACCAGTATTCGCCCGTAGAGCTTCCATCAACCGTTAGAATAGCATTTCCATCTGTTCCGCCAAAACAGGTAACATTCGCCGTTACTTGCTTATCAAGAATCTCAACCTGGGTCTGAAGATCAAGGAAGAAGTCCACAGGACCGCAGGCCTTGCCGTTGCCTTCGTCAATGATTGTATATTGGTAAGCACCTGAACTGAGGTCGTTGAACGACACTGTATTTGATGTAAACTTGGTCTGTGTAGTTGAGCCAATCGTCCACAGCACTCTGAATGTAGTAGGCGTAGCATCGGCGCGGCTGATCGTAAACGACACTTCACCGGCGTCAAGGTCGTTGCAGG
>DATHIE010000513.1:0-11869 GCA_035316905.1 Chryseolinea sp.
ACCGCTTCTCACTACGCCAAGCTGTTATTAGAAAAGAATATACCCACTTCTGAACTTCCTCGCGCAATAAAAGGTATAGCAGACGCGATCAATTCAGATTATTATCTCTCCACTGTCCTTCAAAGCAATGTCACAAGAATGTTGTCAACGCCGGAAGCAGCTAATGCATTCCTTGAGGGAACAAAGAAGATAGGTTCTGCTTACTACAAATCCGTCGTCCTGAAAGAAGCTGCAAAAAAATTAGCGGGGTCCCCGACCCAAGTGAAGACAATTCTTCATTCGGCGGCAGAGATCGATTCGGACTACTACCTAGCCGTGGTGTTGAACTCTCTGCTGGAACAAAATGATCTAAAAGAAGAATCAATCAGAGAATTGATTGTCGTGTCCAAAAATATTCCGTCGGATTATTACAGGACCCAGGTGTTGAACAAAGCGATAGACAGATCAGGTTTGTCGAATGAAGCACTAAAAAACGCCGTCAACGCGCTTGAAGATATCAACTCGGACTACTACAAATCTGGCGTCTTCTCCAATATGGCGGAGGGCACAACCTTGAATAACGATGTCCAGGTCCAAATGCTAAATCAGGTCAAGGAATCCCTTCATTCAGACTACTATGCCTCCGGAGTGCTTAAGAATATTCTTGAACATCAGAACGTTTCAGACGAATCGTTCAAACTTCTTGTGAGTATTGGTAGTAACTTCAGCTCTGCAAATTATGCAGCCGACGTCTTAAAGGCAGCTGCTGAAAAAGACCTTAATAAAAATAAGCTGATCGATATTCTGAACGCTAGCGCTAATATTCACTCTGACCACTATCTGAGTGAAGTTTTGCTCAGGTTATCTGATCAGGTGAAGACAAGCGATTCAGCGGTTAAGGATGCTTATCGCAGTGCTGCGAAGCGCATTGACTCCGAAACATACTATGGACGCGCTATCAAGGCCATTGATTAATACCCACTTCTTTACAAGAGTGTTGTACTGTTCACTGGAACACAGGCAGTGTCATTCTCGATCAAAGATTTTTCTACCTAAATTAGAGCATGACAAGGCTCAGCTCAGCGTATCTTGATATGAATTCATCTCTACGCAGGATTGGGACTATTATACTCATCTCAGGATCGGGAGGAGCCTTATTGTATACTTATCTTCACTTCAGCGAAACGGGGAGTATTCCTTCTGTTGTGAATTTCTCCGGCTTTGTTGCCAGCGCCATCATCGGAGCCTTCTGTGGTATCGGGCTTTATTTCGTTAACAATGCCCTCGACAAATGGATACCATGGAGAAATTTCTTTGCAAGCCGTTTTGTCCTGGGATTGGTAATAGATTACCTGATTGCCGTTGCTCTTTGTTTCACTCTTTCGTCAATCACGCTCGCGATTTTTAGCTCCCCAGTTTTTTGGTTAACATTTTCCGCGCAGGATGAGGACCTCAAGATCAAAGCCCTCATTCTGATAATGACAGCTATTTTCATCTACAATATAATTTACGCATTGTTGTATTCGTATCAACAATACGCCGTTGCGCAGCTTGAAAATCTCCAACGTGAACGCCGGCAACTGGAGCTTCAGTTCGAAGCACTGAAGAATCAACTGAGTCCCCATTATCTGTTCAATAGCCTGAACACAATATCATCCCTGATCTATAAGGACACTCAGTCGGCCGAACAGTTCATACGCAGACTCGCGCAAACCTATCAATATATTTTGTCGTCGCAACAAAAACGTTTTGTTACACTGAAAGATGAAGTTGATTTTGTTCAATCGTATTACTATTTGTTAAGGATTCGGTTTCAACAACAGCTCAGCGTCGAGATCAACCTACCGTCAAACATCATGAACAGCAGGATTCCTCCACTTACACTGCAGATTCTCGTGGAAAATGCGGTCAAACACAATACAATCACCTCAGACAGGAAGTTGTTCATCTACATAACTGCTCAGGACAATACGTATCTAAAGGTTATCAATACCAAGAATGAGCCTTCATCTAATGTGCAATCCTTCCGTGTTGGACTGGAGAACATCAAAAAGCGCTACGAGTTTTTTACCGACAAAAAAATCGAAATCAGGGATGATGAAAAGTTCAGCGTATCCCTGCCCGTGCTTCACCAAAAGGAATGGGACCTTGCAATTGAACACAAGCATATTGCCTGACGATGAAAAGGTATTTCATCCATAACCCCTTTTTCAGACTGGTAGCCCCTGCGGTTTATGGCATTCTCAGTTACTTCCTGATCCTTCTTATCAACAACAACGTAACGCAGGTCAACGATTTTTATAGCAGCGAGGAAGTATACAGCAACATCGCATTTACTTATTTGTCGTATGAATCGATCAGGATCGTAATCCTGTTACTTGACCGGTTTCTTCCCTCGCAATACAGCAAAATGCGAATGGCCATTCAGTTAATTCTCACCACAATAGTTTCAGTTGGGCTGGTGCTCATCGGATTGAACCTCTATTTTAAATACATGGTTGGATTCAGCATAAGTACCACCCAGGTGTTAACTTTTGGCATCGTTTACACTGTCACATCCCTTCTCTATAATATCCTGTACTTCAGCAATCACTATTTGCAGATGGAGAACACGGTAAAGATCAATGCAGAAAAGCAACATCACGAAGTACTGGAGATGGAAATGATGGAATTCAAAAATGACATTAACCCTGATCTTTTGTTTGAAAGCCTGGAAAGCCTTATCAATCTCATTTACCGAGACGTAGAGCAGGCGGAAGAATACATAGACTGCCTTGCAAGTGCATACCGGTACGTCTTAACCAATCGCCAACAAGAGCTTGTTCCCGTTACCGTGGAATTGGATGCAGCACGTAATCTGGTAAGACTTCTGAATGAAAAACACTTTGGCCAGCTTCGTTTTGAATCCACCCTGGATCCGGACGAGCTCAAGGCAACGCTTATCCCCGGTTCTCTGCCAGTGATCATTGAAAGTCTTGTAAGGAGCACTATCGTGTCTCGATTTGAACCCATGATCATTCGTTGTTACCTGGAAGACGATTACATTACGATACAAAGCAAGCTCAACGACCGCCTCATACAAAATCCTAACGCTGAACTCGCCTTATCCCGCCTTCAGAAATCGTATTCCTTGTACAGTGATCAGCCGATGATCAAGGTGAAAGCTTACGAGGAAAATTATATTAAATTGCCCGTCATCCGCGTGGCTGAAGAACTTACCATTCAATAATGAAGGTTTTAATTGTTGAAGACGAATTGCCGGCAGCTGAGAAGCTTGAACGATACCTCTTAAAGTACGATCCATCCAGTAAGGTTATCGCTACCGTTGATTCAGTTGCGAAAGGTGTCGAATGGCTTACTGCCAACCAGGACTCGATCGATCTCATCTTTATGGACATACAACTGCTCGATGGTCTTAGCTTTCAAATATTTCAGAAGGTAAACGTCAGAAAGCCTGTGATCTTTACGACAGCTTTTAATGAATTTGCCCTCGATGCCTTCAAAGTGAACAGCATTGATTACTTATTGAAGCCCATTACTTTTACCGACCTTTCTTCCAGCCTTAAAAAGCTTGAAAGCCTGCGAGAGCAGCTGCAGCCGGAACAATCAGAAAGAATTCAGCAAGCATTTTCGTCTCTGAAAACCAAAGAATATAAAAACCGGTTTATGGTGAAGTTGGGTGAGCATATCCGTTCTATAACCACGGATCAAATCGCGCTATTTTACGCCGACGGAAGAGATGTCTACCTCGTAACTAATCAACCCCGAAAGTTTATAGTAGACTACACGTTGGAGTCCCTCGAAAACATACTGGATCCAAAGATCTTTTTTAGATTGAACCGTACATTTATTTTGAATATCAATTCCATCAAGGACGTGCTCGTCTACTCGAACAGCAGGTTGAAGATTACGCTGGTTCAGGAGTTCGACAAAGAGATCATAGTGAGCCGCGAAAAAGTAAGCGAGTTCAAGGATTGGTTTGATGGATCGCGGGCGCAATAATAACTATCTCCACTTAGGCAGGCGCTGCTTAGATTTCCGCACAGCTTTTACTTTGGCGTTTCTTTTCTTGGCAAGAAGGGTGCATGCGTTTGCATAATTACGGTTGTTCTTGCTCTTCATTACTTCGTCTTTAGGCGTTCCTTGGGAAGAATAGGCTGCTGCCGAAATCTGAAGGGGGATGTTCAGAAGGACGAAAAGGGCAAATACTACAACGGAATTAGATCGCAAGCTCAACTAAATAGACAGGGCATCGAAATTTCCCTCGGAGCAAATATCTCTAAAGATTTCAGGGCCGAATTTTCAAAACACCGCCAAATCGTACATCCGTGAAGAAAGGAACTTGAAACTTCTATAACGGCCCATCCGCTTCAAATTATGGTATTTGGTAGGCAGTCCGTTGGACCCGTGCCGTTAAAATGTCAATAAACACCACACGATAGTTCGTCCTCTAATGAACCTTACAAGCAGCTACCAATATACCCAGCCACCCAGTCACCCTGCTACCCAGCCACCAAAATACCTAGCCTACCCGTTTAGCCTTGTAACCTTCTTTTTGAAGGATCGAAACGATCTTATCGCGGTGATCTCCCTGAATGATCACTTCGCCATTTTTTACTGATCCGCCAACTCCACACTTCGACTTCAACAGTTTGCCAAGTAGATCGAGATCTGCGGAAGTGCCGACAAAACCTGTTACTAATGTTACCTGCTTGCCAGCTCTCATGCTTTTGTCAAGTGTAACTTTCAACTGTTGTTGTTGGGGCGGCAAAGTAGCCGACTCATCTTCCTGTTTATAGTTGAACTCAAAGTCAGATGACGTAGAGTAGACAACCCCATCCCTCTTCTTCCAATCGTTGTTTTTGGCCATCTTAAATCGTTATAAGTAACGCACACATGATTAACAATACTATAAAGCTAACTACACCAAAATTAAAACCATAATCAATATTCTTTCGAAACAAGACACCAAGGCCCGATAGGATCAGCAAAATTGCCGGCGCAAAAATAAAATTTCCATAGATAGATCGGGCGATGGGAAACGTGTTCGGTCCCTCTTGCATACTGCGTCCGATATCAAGCAGAAAAGAGCTATTAACAGTTACTTCTTCACCTGGAACCATTGCCCCCGTAGCAGCGCTTGGAACACTAATTTTGTGTCCGCCGCTCGTGTACACCACTAACCAAACCTCGCGCCTCAACCGATGGATTTCTGCGCTGATTATTTCTTCCTTTGATGGCTTTGTCGGTAAGCAATAATCAAGCAGCATGACAATGCACATCGAAAAACATCCAACGGAAATGGCGGTAGTATACTTGAGATATTCCGCCATCGTTTCACGGATAGTTTGGCGACCACCTCCTGTGCCTCGTGAGCGATTGGGCCGGTATCTGGGATCGCGATGCCTCGGTGCCGCGTCTTGAACGGGCACCTCAAATAACCTATCAAATCTTGAGTCGTATGTGCGCCGTTTTTCCGGGTCACTCAGGACATCGTATGCTTCATTGATCTGTTTAAAAATACCCTCTGCATCGGGACTCGGATTTTTATCCGGATGATACATAACAGCGAGTTTCCGGTATGCCCGCTTGATATCCGCAGCATGTGCCAAGGTACTGACTCCTAGTATTTGGTAATAATCCATTCCTTTAAAAATAAAAAAAGCCTGGCAATCGCCGGGCTTTTTTAGGGGGCAGGAAGATTTTTTATTTTCTGTTTTTGGTTACAAAGGTCAGCACAGGACGTTTGGAGTGACTCACAACATCTTCTGCAATACTGCCTGCAAGCACGTGTGCGAAACCCGTCCTTCCATGAGTTGACATGGCAATCAGATCAGCATTGATACTGTCGGCAAAGTAAATGATACCTTCTTCTTCGCTGATGTCATTGAACACATTAAGGGTGTAGTTTTTCAGCTGCAGCTTCTTGGCAAACGCCTGCATATACTTTTTGACAGTCACATCACGCTGAAAATTTCCCGGTGTGTTTATGCGGACCAGGTGTATAGTTGAGTCATACAATTTTTGAGTAGCGCGTACGATGCGCGAGAATACTTCCTCTTCCTTGTCCATTGAAGTAGCGTATACAATGTCTTTAAAGTCCTTGCTCGCTGGTTTGTTATGTACGGTCAACACGGGACAATTTGAGGTCCGTACAACTTTTTCAGTGTTAGACCCGATAATCATTTGTTCAAAGTCTGAACGACCGGAGGTACCCATCACGACAAGGTCAACCTTTTTCTCCACGATGATCTTATTCATGCCATGGTAAGGCGATCCAACGCGAAGCTCTTGCCTGACTTTGACTCCCTCGAGTTTCGGATCTTCCGCAAGCTTTGCCATTTGCTTTTTCGCTTTTTCAATAAGCTTCATGGTATAGATCTTTTCCTCCCAGCCACTATCCGAATTAACCTGACCCTCCACGTTTATTGAATTTCCAACATCTTCTTCGATAACATGTAAAAGGGTAAGTTCCGTGCCTGCTTTTCTTGCTATGTCCGCGGCAACTTCGGTTGCAATCATAGCGGGTTTTGAAAAATCAGTGGGGACGAGTATTCTTTTCATAATAAAGGATGGATTTATTGATCTTGAATTAACAGGCTTCGAACTAATAACGTTTTGATTTCAATGTTCTAAAATTAGAAGAAATCCATCACAATCAAATATGGGGAGGGAGATAAGGTGATAAGGAGATAAGGTCGGAAAATGATTGCTAGTGGAAATGGCATACCTTATTTCCTGATAACCTTTTTCCTTGTAAACTATTGTATTTAAGGCATTTCCGCCGAAAAAGACTCTTTATTTCGTCTCCGTATTTCCATATCTCCCTTTGTCCTTATCGCCTTTTAATTCCCAGATGAAAACCTGTTGCACGAGTTCCTGTCATACTTTTGTAATGTGACCCACAGTCATCACGATAACGATCATAACCACCACCATCATCAGACTGACTTTAATCGTGTCAGCCGGTTGTTCTTTATTGGTATTGGATTGAATGCGGCTTTTGTGCTCGTCGAGTTCGTTGCTGGGTTGGCGTCAAATTCACTCGCGCTTATCTCCGATGCCGGCCATAATCTCAGCGATGTAGCAACTTTAGTCCTTGCGTTAGGCGCTTTCAAGCTGATAGGCATCAGGTCGACAAAAAAATACACCTATGGCTACCGTAAAGCTTCAATCCTGATTTCATTATTAAATGCAATTATTCTTCTTATAGCAGTCGGAAGCATTGGCTATGAATCGATTTTCCGTTTTATATCGCCGCAGCCGGTAAAAAGTAATACAATCATCTGGGTTGCCGCGATCGGTATATTGATCAATGGGCTTTCGGCCATGCTCTTCCTCAGAAACAAGGAAGATGATCTGAATATTAAGGGCGCTTACCTTCACCTGATGGTTGATGCCCTGGTTTCCGTGGGTGTTGTAATTTCAGGTGTTATCATTTCCTATACGGGATGGTTCTGGGTTGATCCGTTTATCAGTCTTATAATCATGATTGTGATAGTCGCAGGCATGTGGAATCTGCTGCGTGATAGCTTATCGCTGTCGCTGGACGCTGTGCCGAAGAACATCGATCTCGAAACAATACGCAAAACTGCGTTAAAGCTAACCGGCATTAAGGATATTCATCACATTCACGTATGGGCTATTAGCACGGCGGAGAATGCGTTAACGGCTCACCTGGTACTAAATGATCCTATTTCCCACGAAGAGATATCCAAATTAAAGAACAAGTTTAAGCACGAGCTGGAGCATCTGGGAATTCAGCATGCGACGTTGGAGACGGAGGTTGCAGAATGTCAGGATGAGGAGTGCAAATGAATCTGAGGTATCTGATTTGGAACGCATGCTAGCGCCAGTATAAAGGCGTGCCGGCCCAAGAGCTCCGTCGCAATGACAGGTGCGAAAAAAAAACTTACCTTCCTTTAAAAAAAATGCCGGCACTTTTTAGGATCTATTTCGGATTTGTTGCGATTGTGATTCTTTCTACTTGCTCACGAAAGCCAGACGATGCACGCCCTAACATTGTCTTTGTGCTGGTCGACGACATGCGTTGGGATGAATACAGTGCGTTCGGTCATTCATTTATTAAAACACCGAACATCGACCGGCTTGCGCGTGAAGGCGTCAGTTTCATTAATGCATTTGCATCCACGCCCTTGTGTTCGCCCAGTAGGGCTGCCTTCCTCACGGGACTGTATGGTCATCTCAATGGTATCACAGACAACACAGAACGCAATGAGCAAAGCCACAAGCTTGAAACGTTTCCCATAAAAATGAACGAAGCAGGTTACGAAACCGCTTTCATTGGAAAATGGCATATGGGCAACGATGACTCGAAGAGGCCGGGGTTTGATTATTGGGTTTCGATGAAAGGCCAGGGCGAAGCTATAGATCCGGCACTCAATATCAACGGTAAGCGGGACACCGTAAAGGGTTACGTAACCGACATATTTACGGATCACGCTTTGCAGTTCATCAACCGCACGCGAACAAGGCCATTTATACTGTACGTGGCCCACAAGGCCCTTCATCCGAATATCTTGCAGCGGGATGATGGAACTATCGTCAGTATTGGAGAAGGTGGTTTTGTCGCCGCCGATCGGCACAAAGCAATGTATGAACAATCTACTATTGCAAGGCGACCCAACTACGCCATGGCACCAACCGATAAGCCTGCACTTTCAAGAAAAATCGGCGATCTGCCTCCCCTGGGCAAAGAGACTGTGACCAGCGATGAGATCATCAAACAAAGATCGGAAATGCTAATGGCAGTGGATGAAGGATTAGGAGCCATTCTTAATGCGCTTGAACAAAAGGGTATTCTCGACAATACCGTTGTTGTTTTTACCAGCGATCACGGCTACTGGTATGGCGAGCATGGACTTAGTGAGGAGCGAAGACTTGCCTATGAAGAAACCATCCGCATTCCGCTGCTCATCCGTTATCCGAAGATGATTCGCAGCAATTCCAGGGAGGAACGTCTGGTGATGAACCTTGATCTTGCACCGACACTGCTAGAGATGGCGAGCATCAAACCGTCCGCAAATCTACATGGGAGATCGTTGCTCCCGCTGTTCAACAATACCGCCACTGAATGGCGTACATCTGTCCTTGTGGAGTATTACAGCGACACCGTGTTTCCCCGCATGGATAAGATGGGGTACAAAGCTGTTCGTAATGAACGTTACAAATACATCCACTATGTGGACCTGGAAGGGATGGATGAGCTTTATGACCTTCAGCACGATCCTTACGAAATGGAAAATGTAATTGCCAAACCGGGCATGAGCGATGTCCTCGAGGAATTGAAAAATGAGTTGAACAAGCAGCTAACCGCGACCGGCGACGCGCCGATAGTATATCGGTAGAGGTTTAGTCAGTAATTGCATTTTATTTGTTGTGCTGCAACATTGATCACTCCGTTCGCAAGTTATTCACCGGATTGATCCTCGCTGCTTTTACTGTTTGGATCCCGACAGTAACCCACGCAATTAACATTGCAACGGCTCCTGCGCCAATAAAGAACGACAACGCCAAATCTATTCTGAATGCAAAACTGTTGAGCCAATGTCGGGCAACAAAGTAGCTGAAAGGCAAGGCTATCAAGGCAGATAAACAAACAATTTTTGTGAATTCTCCAGACAGCAGATATACAATGCCAAACTCAGATGACCCTAATATTTTCCGGATACTAATTTCTTTGATCCTTCTCTCGGAAGTGAAAGCCGCCAAACCAAACAACCCCAGGCATGAAATGACAATTGTCATTCCTGCGAAGTATTGCGATAAGACGGCAATCCTTTGTTCCGTGGCGTAAAGCACTTGATAATCGTCATCGACAAATCTGTATTCAAATTGTATCCCGCCACTGTATGCGTCGTATAATTTTTTTATTGCCTGAAGAGTCTCTTGTTCCATGCCGCCTTCGATCTTTACAAGAATATTATGTCGGTCTGGTGAAAGGCGCAAAAAGCAGGGCTTAACCTTTTCGTATAACGATTCATAGTGGAAGTTTTTGACGACCCCTATGATCTGCCTTTCTTCTCCCCAAAGGCGGATGGTCTTTCCCACGGGATCTTTCAAGCCCATCGCCGCGATAGCAGCCTCATTGAAGATGATCTTCGACGGCTCCGTTCCAAATTCCCTGGAAAATGTGCGTCCTTCTTTCATTTCAAAACCAAACACTTTGATCAAGTCATAATCCACTTCCAGATTCGCAAATTCAACCTCCGCGCCAGCCGTCTTTCCCTCCCAACTTATGCCTGTTGTGCTACTTCCGTTGTCCGTGATATCTTCTCCGAAAGTAGAAGTGTTGATAACACCCGGGATCTTTTTTAATTCGGCCAAAAAAACATCAGAACGCTCCAATATTTTTCCTTCATTTAGGAACCGGATGATGTTGTCCTTATTAAGTCCGAGATTTTTATTTTGTATAAACTCAATTTGCTTGTAGACCACCAGCACGGATACGATCAGGATAATTGATATTGCGAATTGAAACGTCACGAGTCCCTTCCTCACGAGACGATCGCCGATCGAAGTGTTAAGTCTTCCTTTCAGAACAATAGCAGGTCTAAAACCCGACAGGTACAACGCGGGATAACTGCCAGAAACAATCCCCGTCACCAATGCAATACCCAAAAGTGAGATCAGTAGATTTGTGTTGAAGTCAAGGAGCAGATGTTTGCCGGTAATCTCATTAAATTCGGGAAGCATAAGCCCCACGATCAGAATGGAGATTGCCAGGGAAAGAAATGAAATAAAGAGCGACTCCGCCAGATGTTGAATAATGAGGCTCCACCTAGTTGCTCCAATAGCCTTCTTTACGCCGATCTCTTTAAGCCTGCGAGCTGCCTTTGCTGTTGACAGGTTCATGAAGTTAATGCAGGCAATGATCAAGACGAAAGCGGCGATGATGGAAAAGAGTTTGACATAAGTTATTCGGCCCCCTGTTTGTACGCCATTTTCAAATCCATTATGGAGATACCTGTCTGAATATCGCTGAAGAAAAAGGTCGCCGATCCAATTTGCATCCTCGTTGTTCAACATCTTATACTTCGACTTGGTGAAGTCTCTGATCTTATCATTGAACTTCGCAATATCGGTCCCCTCTTTGAGGATCAGATACGTCATTGGATTGCTGTTTCCCCAGTTGCTTAAAACCTGTTTGTTCTGTTCATACAATAGATCATAAGTAAGTAAAAGGTCAAATTGCATTGAGGAGTTAAATGGTGGTTTTTCGAACACACCTGAAATAATATACGATCCGCCGAGATCTCCGCGTCTACACTCTACGGTTTTGCCGATAGCGTTGGCCGTGGTATGAAACAACTTTAATGCTAATTCATGTGAAATCACAGCCGAATACTTATCAGACAGGACTTTCTCTTTATCACCGTGAATAAGTGGATAGGAAAAGACGTTGAAATAGTTCTTGCTGACATGTAGCTCACTTGCCTTCACGTAGGTCCCGTTAAAACCGATAATAATTTTGGTGACTCTTCCACCCCTGGCGTAGGCTGCCACTGCTGTTTCTTCGACTTCAGGCATTTCCTCAGCGAGCGCTTCGGCCAATAATCCTGGTGTACCTTCATCAGTGAATATCCTATCGGCGACGGGAAAATTTTGCATGACCTGATAAAGCCATTGTTCCTTTTCGTGGAATTTATCAAAGCTGGTTTCATCAACAACCCACAGATAGATCAATATGGCGCAGGCAAGGCCGGTGGACAACCCCGTTACATTGATTAGAAACGTGGTCTTATAACGTTTGAAATTTCTGTAAATGAGAAGAAGGTTGTGCTTGAACATAGGCAGGTATTTCTTCTGTTACTGGCATGGCGAAATAAGGTTACAACTTATAGGTCAAAACCGAACGTTTTAATGCAAT
>DATHIE010000514.1:0-16059 GCA_035316905.1 Chryseolinea sp.
TCATCAGATCCAATCCTTTTTTTCCAAAGAGAAAATTTCATCAACAGCGATTTTAAAAACACTTGCAATCTTTAAAGACAGCAGGGTAGAGGGGACATATTTTCCGATTTCTATAGAGTTTATAGTTTGCCGCGAAACTCCGACTTTCTCTGCCAGCTCGGCCTGGGTGATATTTTGCTTCGCCCGCTCTACCTTAAGTGTGTTCTTCATTAACTCTAGTGCTTCAGGATATATATCCGACCGTAAAAAATGATATTAGCTAACGCGAGGGTTAGTATCAAAAAATGGTTGATGTCAGCGAGCTCGAAAGCGATCAGTGCGTGGTCATATAAATTCGATGTGATCAGTTTTACTCCATAACTGATAATAACGGCTATATACAGTGAAGTGGTTTTTATTTGAACAGAGCGTTCGTCTTCTGTTCGATGAGTTGTAACTAAAAGCGTGAAGAGGCCTACAAGCAATGGTATTTCAGATCCGGAAGAATTGTCCAGGATCATGGTTGGGATTCCTATAATAATAAGAACGAGCCCTAAGTATTTCGAATAATGGAGATACTTAAGGGTGGTTTTGGATGCCGTTGTCATAAAGATTCAGCCTTATTTTTCTTCATAAAGATAAGTAAGTTTGTCTAAAAGACAAGTAAACTGTACATTTTTGTGCTATCCAGGGCGCATTTTGACCGGGAGCACTGACATAATAGGAGTTGAGTGAGATGAAGTGTTCGATTGGTAACAACAACAGTCCTCAGCTAACGCTGTGCCCAGGTAACTGGCTGAGCATATTTTTTTGAAAGGCAAGTTGCATTGCTTATTGGGGATGAATGGTGATTAAGTTCAACCACCATTAGGCGGACTATCATTCCCGTGCTTGAAGTTTTACTGGCGCACGTTACAAGATTATTATCTTGTAATGCTTATTAAATTGAAATATGTCTGTGTTTATCGAATGGTTTAGCTAACGCCATATGCGAGATTCGAATTGTATCCGTCAAATGGCTGATCGATGACAAGTTGTGTAATTTGATCCGAAAAGTTGATTGATTTTATTTTGTTGTTGGAATCGTCACTGAATACAATTCCCTTCTCCGTTACCATCATTACACTCAAAAAACAGTTCGACCAACCACCGCCATCCAGAAAGTACTTGATTCGTATTTTTGCTTTTTGGCTAATGATAGACTTCAGCAGAAGTTTTAATTCGAGGCGAGAAATAATATCGCTTGCCTTAGGAAAAGTTTGTCTTAGTTTCATACATCTATCGTATATAATAACCGTGCCACAGTATTTCTTTCAATAAATACCATCTTCACTGAGTCCACCCAAACTTCCAATAGATATGAACAAGGCTGTCCCTGGACCGGGCAGTTGAATGCGGGCTTGCAATGTTCGTTTTGAGGTCGGTTCATATATTTTTCAATCATCCCCATACATACGACCGCATCATTTGTTCTGAAAGAACAAATGAAATAGATCATTCGGCGAATTGCCATTGTCCTCGGATATCTCGTTCTGTAGATTTTTTTCCTCTTGACGCTATAACGCCCACCATACCAGCCACCTAGTTACCCAGCTACCTAGGTACCCGGCTGCTGTCACTGGCTTTTCAGCACCTCTGCCGGTTGAACGCGTCCAATCCTAAACAGGTAAGAGCTTATTGTGAGCAGCATTACCACAAATATGATGGTGAATGAGATTAAGAGTATGATGACTGAGAAATTGGCCCGGTAAGGATAGCCTGCAAGCCATCGGTCTCCCACCCATAGCGCTATCGGTACGCCTGCTGCGCAAGCCGCAAAGAAAATCAGGAAGATTGGCCGGAACAGCAGAATAAATAATCCATTTGTGGCAGAACCAAGAAGTTTCCTTACACCAATCTCTTTAGTGCGTTGCTGGATTACAAATAGTGATGTGCCAAAAATACCGAGCGATGCCAGACACACCGCGAGCAGTGACACTATCATCACGATCTGCTTCGTGCGCTGCTCCGTTGCATAAAACCTCCCGAAGGTTTCATCAAGAAAATAATAGTTCAATGGCAGTAGCGGTGCATCTACCTTCCACATACGATCGAGAAGTTCAATAATAGCCTTCGCGTTACTGGGGTGAAATCGCACGAGTAAGTAACGTGCATACGTGGGGTTGTACTCCAGGATCAAGGGCTCGACGGCGGTGTGAAATGATGCGAAATGAAAATCATCAATAACCCCAACGACAGTTTTATGCGATCTCTTTCCGGTATAGATGTTCGGTATTTCGATCAGGCGAGTCATCAGGCTGTCATGAATTGCCTTCGCGGCTGTTTGATTTACGACAAAGGAATTCACAGAATCTCCCGGGACATCGGCATTAAAAAATCTCCCGTCCTGAAGTTCTACGCCTAGTGCGTCAAGGAAGTTTTCGTCCACGAACATATGGTAAAAGGTGATGCGCTTGTCTTCGTCGCCATTCGCTCCCGGGAGCGTAAGTCCAAAGGTGAAGAGTGATTCACCAGGGGGCGTTGAGCACATGGAAACATTTGCCACGTACTGATTCAATGCCAATTTGTGTTTGAAAGCGATACGTTCATTTGATGGCATGCCTGAAGTATTTACAACCATCACCTGTTCTGTATCAAAGCCAGTATCTCGCTGAAGCAGATAGTCTGTTTGGCGAACAATAAGCAACGCGATGGCAAGCAGAATGAACGATGTCATTAATTGAAGAAAGACCAGTGAGTTCCTCAGATAAGCGGTAGACGTACCTGTCTTCCATTTTCCTCCGAAAGCTATCAATGCATCCTGTCGCAGGATTTGGACGGCAGGCAACAATCCAGACATCACAACGGTGGTGGTATATACAAGTACGAAGGGTAAAATGGAGTCTTTGGAGAAAAAGACGAGTTGCGTTTGCATTATGGTATTGAAGGACGGTATGAGCAGCCACGCTAAAAAACCTCCTGAAACAACAGCGACTGCACATACAACCATGGTCTCTACCAGATGTCCCAGGAGTAAGGCACTTTTGTTAATGCCGAGAATTTTTTTCAGTCCTACATTTTTGGCCCGCATGAAAAATTCGGCCGTGCTGATGTTTATGTAATTAATGATGGCAGTTACCAGAATTAGTAGTCCGACAATAATGTATATCGTCACTATTGCGTGCGAGCCGTTCTTATCAATCTCGTAAAGCATGTCGGAATTCAAGTGAATCGATGCAAGGCTCTGCAACGTGGGTTTCAGGCGTTCGGACCTTCCTTTACCGCGAAACTCTTCAATGAACGCCGGAAACCTTTTTTCCAGTGTTTCGCTGGCATTCGTGCTTGTCAATCGCAGATATGTGTAAAAAGCAGCGAACCCTTTATTTTCCAGGTTAAGTGCCGCCGGTATTTGTTTTGAGACGATCGGATGGTTTTTAATCGACTCCAGTGTCGCGAGCGATGCGATAAAATCAAACTGTATATGCGATCGTGAGAAATTTGATTTGAAAACATCCTTTACCGTCAATTCGATCAGCCCGTTCAATAACAGCGCTTTTCCTACCGGGTCGAAGCTGCCGAAATATTTCTCCGCGCTGGCAGGGGTGAGGATAACAGAATACGGCTCGCTGAGTATTTTAGGATCAGTACCATGGCGCAATGGAAAAGAAAAGAATTGCACAAAGTTGGCATCCGCGAATGCGAACTTTTTCTCCACAAATCCAACATCAGAGTCTTTGCGTTTTAAGCTGACTTCAAACCCAAGTATTCGTGTAAAGTCCTCAACTTCTGAATAGCGTCCTTTAAGAGCTGGACCCGTAGTGGCAGACGTGAATGCAAAGCTTTGTAGGTCATCCTGTGATTTAACCCGGTGTATATAACGATAAATGTTTTCCCAGCCTGGATGTTGTTTATCAAAACTCCATTCGTGAAGGCAATACAATGAGGTAATGAGAAATGTGGCCATGCCCATTGAAAGGCCGGAAATTTTCACGGTCGATAAGGTGAATTGCTTCTTTAGAATCCTTATGGATGACTTGATCAAAAGCCCGAGCATATTGTAATGATTAGGAATTATTGAAGCTAGGTGAATACCATTGATAAGAAAAATGAATTATTTTTATCAAAACGATAGAAAAACCTTATGATTGAGATTAGACATTTTCAACTGATTCGTGCTATAGCCGAGACGGGAAGTATGACGAAGGCAGCACAGAAGCTTTTTCTCACCCAGCCTGGGTTAAGTCACCAGCTTAAGGAAATCGAAACGCGCCTTGGGGCCAAACTCTTCTTGCGCGTGAACAAAAGTCTGGTGCTGACAACACAGGGAAAAAGCATCCTGCATGCAGGAGAGGAGATCTTAACGAAAGTGTTGGCGCTGGAACAGGAGATTGCCTCTAGCGAGAGCAGTATGCGTCAATTGCGTATCACCACGCAATGTTATACCTGCTACCACTGGCTGCCGTCGCTTATGAAGAAGTTTCAAACACAGGAACCTAACACGGAAATTGATATTGTCACGGAAGCAATGAGCAGGCCGATAGAGTTTTTACTTAAAGGTCAGATCGACCTGGCGGTCACGAATGCCTTGAAGCCAGCCAATGGGATTAAGTTTGAGAAATTGTTTGACGATGAACAAGTGGTGTTAGTACCTGCAAAGCATCCGTTGGCGAAAAAGAAAATTGTCCAGCCGGCTGACTTTGCGAATGAGCACTATATTATTTATAAGAGCGAAGGTGGTGATCTCAGCAGCGATTTTTTTGCCCGAAACATGTTAATACCCCGAGGCATACAGGTTGGCAAAGTTACTAAGATGCAGCTGAC
Organism: Chryseolinea sp.; assembly: GCA_035316905.1. Taxonomy (GTDB): domain Bacteria; phylum Bacteroidota; class Bacteroidia; order Cytophagales; family Cyclobacteriaceae; genus Chryseolinea. The sequence goes on from DATHIE010000514.1 coordinate 4,780, forward strand.
GGAAGCGCGCGTCGAACTGGTTAAGGCGGGAATGGGGCTTACTGTCTTGTCGCGATGGCTCGTCAAACCGTTCGTTCGCGATAGCAATGCGATCAAACTATTACCTATAGGCAAAAACGGATTCTATAGTCCCTGGTACGTCGCGACCCTGGATCAAAAAAAGGACGATCCGGTTGTCACACACTTTACTAATTTCTTGAAAGACCACCAACTGGGAATTGCCTGATCGAATTGAGTTCCAAGTTAAGGCGATCGTCTGAGGCCAGCATTGTGAGCGACAAACCAGTGAGACTAGCTCACTGGTGTCACTCAATAACGGTAGTTACCACAACGTATAACACAACTAGTTTAGGTTAGGCTGGAACAGATTATTGAGAGCTGTGTTGAACCTCATTTTGTAAGTGTGAGTATGTATTCAGCGACAGCCTTTCGTGTTTCTTCGGTTAAGTAATTTTGAGGTGGCATTTCAGGATATTCTTCTCGCTTGTGCACGGGATTCGCGATGTATTCTGTGATACCATTGGGGTTGTTTTTATATAAAGCTTGAATAACCACAACAGGAGGACCCACCAGGCGGGTGCTATAAGCATGACATCCTGAACAAACACCGTAGTAAGTCATTTTGCCTTTTTCAACTTGTGTAGTCGCACGGGGAGTAACAGGCTTGCTGAGCATGTAAGTTTTTATGATACGCGTATCCACTGCGGTACAGCTTGCATAGTTATTTACACCGAACGTTCTGTACCGGTCGGGATTTACGATACAGCTTCCAATGCCGCCGCCTACCGCAATAATGTCAGGTCCTTTCTTGGAAAGTTGTGCAACCATAAGAGCTTTTACATCATCGATTGGATTGTTTCCATTGTTGCTCATGAAGTTTTCGAGAAGTGTTATGCGGTCCGCGTTGGGTTCTGACTCAGGGTCGCTCGCATGATCTACTCCGGCATAACCGTAGTCGGTAATAGTTATCCCTGCATTGTCGTTGCCCATTACAATATTGTTTTCAATCGTAATGTCATCAGCGGCCATGATCAGGATTCCTGTACCAGCAGGGATGTGCGATACGGTAGAACCAACCGCGCCGAAATTCTTGGTGTTGTTGTTGTATACATAGTTGTTACGAATGATCACATCGTAACAGGTTTTTATAGGCAGGCCGGGAGTGAGGAAAGCCAGGATACCGCCGGTGTTGTCGTGCGCATAGTTGAATTCCACCAATGCATGGCGTGAGTTTTCAATTTCAATACCTGCAACATTTCCATATACTTCGTTAAATCGAACGTCAATGTTATCGCACATGCCAATGTAGATGGCAGCGTCTTCAATGCCCGTTAAGATGTTTCGCTCTACAATACCGTTCTTGCCGAACTGTGGGAAGATTCCATATACTCCTGTATCAACGATCCAGTTGTTACGGATCACGTAGTTGTTGCCTGCCTGGCCCATGATCCCGTTGCCTTTATAGTTGGTGATCTTGATATTCTCTACGAGCACGCCGTTACCGGAGTAGAGAATGGCATCATTCATTTTCTTTTGCCCGTCAAGAACCGGCCACTCACCATTTTCAATTACACCCTGCAATGAGATGTTGTCCTTGTCTATGTATACTGTTTCATTATAAACACCAGGGAAGACGCGGATAAGATCACCAGCATTTGCTTTGCCGACCGCATCCTGTATGGATTCTCCGGATTTTACATTGATGGTTTTTCCGGTTATGGTGCCGGCGCCAATGCCGGTAGAGTCACCAGATGCTTCCGATTGAAAATAAGTTGGAGATGGAGCAGGTACGTTGGAGTTGCTCTTGAAAAGCAATCTGCCGCCGTAAATGCCAGCCGCAAAAATCAGAAGACCGAGAAAAAGTTTCTTGCCTGCTTTCATAAAGGTTTAGGGTGTTGATTGAGGATAACATCATTGTTTGTGTGAGTTGCAGATAACGGCAACTTACCTGAAGGCAGCGACTCAGGAACACGTGGTTTGAAGCTTTCGTCTGTTAGCGTTTTTAGAAAATCCACCAATCGATCAAGTTCATAGGACGTAAGTTTCGGTTCCCACACGTGCCAGTGTATGTGCAGGTTTTCACTCGATGAAACTTCATGGCCACGACCAAGCGTATAGAACTTCACCATCTCGCGCAGCGTGCTGAATTTTCCGGAATGGGTGTACGGAGCTGTCAGATCGATGTTACGCAGGCTTGGGACTTTAAAAGCACCGCGAAGAGAAGAGTCATTAAAGATTGCCTGAGCTCCGGGATCCAACGGTAAATTGTCTGGCTCCGCGAGACCAATCACAGCGACCTGCTGATTGGTAAAAAGAGGAGGGGTATGACACTCGGCACAACGGGCTACAAATGAACGGAATATGTTCAACCCCTCTTTTTCTTTAATGTTAAGCGCTTGATGATAGCCATGCGCGTATTGATCGTATCGACTGTTGAGTGAAATAAGTGATGATTCAAATGCGGTGATACATTGATACACTTCGGATAATTCGATTTCTTCTGATTCTTTCTCCAGGAAAGCTTGCTTGAACAGGAGCTTGTATTCAGAAATGTTGTTTAAGGTTTCAAGTAGTCGTTCACGCGTCGTACCCATCTCTTCGGGTGAGTATAACGGTCCGATCATTTGTTCCTCAAGAGTAGTAGTGCGGGCGTCCCAAAAGAATTTTTTATAAAAAGCAACATTCCACAAACTGGGTGCTGAACGTTTCAATATTTTGTTGTCGCTACCGATGCTGGTTTTTAATCCGTCACTAAATCCTTTGTCAAGCTGATGACAGGATGCGCACGAAAGGTCTCCATCTTTCGATAGTACTGGGTCGAAAAAAAGATAACGCCCTAAATCGATCTGTTGTGGCGTGAAGCCATCGCGTACTGGTGGGAGTGGTGTTTTGAGTCCTCCGACACCAACATCAACTCCTGAGTCTGATTCATAAAGCTGGTAAAGTGTACGCAGCTTGCATGTGTTGTTATCCGTAAGTTCAAATCCCGGAGGGCACGTTTTGCACAAGACAATTTTACTTTTCTGAGGCGGAGGAGTAAAGGAAATGATTCCCAGTGCTCCGGCTATGATGATAGAGAGTAACAGGATAATCTCCTTCATGGTGCGAGGGTTTGAACGGAGCGGATGTAGGCAGTGACGTCATTGATAGCCTGATCATCTTTTAGTAATGTTGCCATCGGCACCATCTGTGCGCCATACTTGTCATGGGGATGAGCGCCTCGTAATGAACTTCTGAAGGTTGTTATCTGACTTTTTAGATACCAATCATCAAGACCATTCAGTCGGGGTGCATGCATCGCTTTGTTGCCTTTGCCCTGTGGTCCGTGACATGACCCGCAAATACTTTGATAGCTGCGTTCTCCTTTTTTGATGTCACCGATCAGGGTGATTGGAGTTGAGACGTCTGAAAGTGTCTCGACGTAGGCGGCCAGGTGACTCAGTACAACGGAGTCCCTAAGCGTTTCGGCAATAGCTGCCATTTGTTTCCCAACGGTATCTTCGGGAAGGTATCCCCTGAGACCGTTCTTGAAATTCATCAGTTGCCTGTAGAGGTACCAGCTGTCAAGGTTGGCTAATGCGGGTGCATGAAGGTGTGAATTACCCTGGCCGGAATCTCCGTGGCAGGGTTTACAGGTGGCATAAAGCACCTTGCCCTCGTTGGCTAAGCCAAGAGGCTGTTCCTGAGCGACTTTGCCGTTAATATCCTTGTCTACGCCGTTTTTCGGAGCACACGACATACACGCCACTAGAATCAACACCGAAAAAACCAATCTCCACGATTCCGCCATAGGGTCCGAAAGGGTTGCGCTTTAAAAATTCAAAGAACGCTCCTTTAATTACCAGCTGTGTGGTGCAAAAACGGGTTTGGGGTAAAATGGGAATGGGCGGGGTGAGTCGGGAGCCTGAATCAATTAGAGCTCCACCACTTTTTCCTCGAAGGCACGCTGGTAGGTGGCCGAAACAGGTAGGTGGTGTTGTGATTCTGCGTCCATTTTGACCCTATAGCCCTTTGAGGTCTTAATCGCGGAAAGCAAGTTCTGGCTGTTGATCATGTATGACCGGTGTATTCTGACAAAATTCGGCTGGCTGAGGTCCTGTTCCAGATTTTTCAGGGTAGTGCGAATCAGCTCCTTCTTCAGTTCATTCTCATGTTTATAATAGAGAAGTATGTAGTTGTCTTCGGACTTAAAGTAAACGATGTTGCGCAACGGCATATTTACTGCCGCCTTTCCATTTTCATCATTAATGGTAACACTATCGGCGAGGTTGGAGGGTTTGTTGACTTTCAGGGTTAGTTCTTTCACTACCTGAAGCTGTTGTCGAAGGTATAGCAACAGTATACCCACAAAATAGGGCAACATCAAGACAAGAAAAGTGTGTTTAAGGTTTTCCAGGTATTCAGGCAGATCAAAAAATGCAATATCCAGCAAGAGTATATCCACGGTATGAACAGCCAGTGAGATGAAGAAAAAGTCCACCAGTAGCCAAGCGACGAATCCTATCCGCGTAGTCAGTTGCAACTTGAATATCCCACGCAACGTAACCTGTGTTAGGGCAAGGGCAGCCATACCGGCAACACAGAAGAAAGTCAGAACAATAAATAAGGGTGTGTTTACATCGTTAAACCATTGATTGATATTGAATGGTTTGAAAATATTAAGGAAAAGGCAGCCGAATATGCCACAAAAAATGATGAGCATCCACCGGGACCGGGCTGAATCAAGCAATCGAAAGGGTTGGCGAAGCCACGGAACAACATTCATCGCAAGAAGTTAGTAAATCATTTTGGGATTCTGAACCAGTCTAACGTGATTGTTAGATCGATTAAGATCTCATTTGTACCAATCTTCCTTTACGCCGACGACAATCCGCTCGACAATTTCCTTTGCTGTTGTGATGGTCTTGATTTCTTCAATTAGATCACCCGTTGCGCCAGAATGATGGCCGTGTCCGAGCAGAGAGAGCAAGTAGTAGCGCTCAGTGTCGTCGTGATCTATGGTTGTTCCATAGATCAGCGAGGGTTGTCCAAGCAGACCTGTTCCTCCATGGTATAAAGAATCTTCCACGAAATCGTATTCGGAATAATATTTATTTTCGTCAAACGCGACATTCACCTCGACCATCACCTTGAAAGATGTGATGTTTTCAATTGAACTTCTTCCTGATTTAAAGTAGAAGTTTTCCTTTGGTGTGGCGCTGGTGATCGCGTCGGGCAGGGGTTCACCGGGAGGCGGAGAAAAAAAGCCGTCGCTGTATCTGTTATTTCTTTTGTGTGACCAATAGGGTAACGCATCAACTCTCCTCGTTGCCGTATTTTCTTCGATCTTGACCTCGTCTGATTCCTTAAAGTTAGAGGCTGATCTGCCAGAGTAGAACAATCCCTTCGCGGTTGATGTAGTTACGAGTAATGTTTCGATGTAATTGCCGGCAGAGTCCTCAAGCCAAATTGCGAGCTGTGGATTCCAGAAATGTTTTCCCTTTAGAAAGTCTATCGTTATATCAGCGTTGGCTCCTTGCGTGTGATCATAAATCTGATATTCAGACAACGATACTTCGTTTACTCCCTGGGTATTTCTTGCTGCTCTCCAATCCATCAGTTTTCTAACTGGTGCGGGCTCATTATACGTGAACGCAAGAATTCCAGCAAGTACCGTAAACACAATAAGGAACTCTTTCCGGGGTTTCACCTTTGTTTTGTGTAATAAGACTTCAGGTTTTTAAAGTTGTTCCAGACGTGTGGTACAACTGAAAGAAAAAACAAGAAGCCGAATATTGAGTGAATGGCCGCTGTTGTTCTACTATACGGAAGAAAAAAGGAGAGTAAGCCTGAAGTTGACAATACAATAAAGCTTATCGCCAGTGTCAGGCTTACCCATATTCGAAGTTTCATCCTTTATAATTTGTCTGCCTGGGTCGCAAGCAATTGAATTTCCTTTTTCAGGTTGGCCACCATCTGCTGCTTTGTTGATGACGGTGAGGGTTTAAAATCTTTTAAGGACGCAACCTGGTTGGATGATTCAATTTTACTTAAGAGTTCATAACGGACTGACGTCGCGGCCTGTGAAATGTAAAACAGACTCTCGTCGTCGCTCGCACCTTTTTCAATGGACATTTCCTTCAGTTGTTTGTCGAATGCCAACGTAGACTTTGACATTTTTGTGATTACTGTTTGAAGGTCATTTCGCATCGTGGTGATCACGGCAGCTTCGTCCTTCTTGGTGCCTTCAGGGCCACAGGATTTTTTATCGCACGTTGGCGCGCATGATTGTGCGGATGCAACGTAGACCGACATTGTCAGGATCGCTAAGACCAAAAGCTTTTTCATATAGTGCATTGTTTATTTGTTAGATGATCAAATTTACGCGCAGGCGGCGTAGCAGTGAGCCAACAAAGAGTTAGAAGAGTGTTAACGAAAAGTTAAAATCCGGAACAAGCTATTTTAAAGCCGTGTTCCTGAAAATTTTGTGGGTATTTTGCGTATAAATACAAGCTATAATGTCCCAGAAGCGCGTTTGGATATATGCTGTTGTTTTGTTCCTGCTGGTTGGTACGATTCTTACCACGCAGGTCAAGTGGCTCTTGCAGTCAGCACGGGTTGAAGAAAGTTTCCTGAGTCAACGTGTGAACATGGCATTGTGCAGCGCCATGGATGTGTTGTCCAAAGATCGTGCCTTGTGTTCGAATGTGCAAAGCTGCGTGTCTCACGGGAAGGGCACGTTTGAGATAGCGTTCACAAAACAGGAAAAACAAAAGATCGATTCGGTAATCGCACAACATCTTTGGTTCTATAATATTCAGGTTCCTTTTCAAACTACATTTTCCCCTTACACGTCTGACGCGTCAAGCAATCCATTATCGCTAAGCCAGGCATTATTGTATCCCGCGAAGGCAGGAATGCAAAATGTGCTGGTGCATATTGAAATTCCTTCGAAGTCGCAGCTGATCCGTTCGCAGATCAACGGTACATTCGTCTTATCCGTGATTGTGCTGACCTTGTTAATCTGGATCTTTATCAGCACTGTCAGAGCGTTGATTCGGGAGAAAAAGATCAGACAGGAAACGGTCGATTTTATTAACACCATGGCGCACGATCTGAAAACGCCAATCTCTAATATCTCTGTTGCGCTGGCTATGTTCAACAGGGAACGTGAAAATCCTGGAAAGAATCAGTATATCACGATCATAGAAACCGAAACGGTCAGACTCAAGGACCGGGCAAGAAGGATCTTGGGAATGGCATCAGTTGATGCCGTATTGGAAGAGTCGTCCGATCAGAGCGAAATCGATATTCACGAAGTAATAAATCAATCTATTGATGCACTGAGAATAAAGTTACATGAAACGCAAAGTAGTATTGAAAGGAATTTTGATGCGCCAAAGTCTATTGTGAAGGGAAGTCGGCTCCAACTATCGAGCGCGATCATGAATATTATTGATAACGCAGTAACGTATTCACAAGAAGCATCTTCGATCAAGATCCAGACAAAGAACGATGGCAACGGTATAAGCATTGCAATCGAAGACAACGGACCAGGGATCCCTTCGAAGGAACAGGGACTGGTTTTTAAAAAAGCCTATCGGGTTCGAAGTGGAAATAAACTACCGGAGGGTTATGGACTCGGGCTATATCTTGCGAAAACATCCGTGGAGAAGAACGGGGGGAAGTTATCACTTTCAAGCGATGGAGTTTCGGGGAGTTGTTTTGTAATTCAGCTGCCAGTTTTATAGAACAGTATGGGAGAGAAGATACTTATTGTTGAAGATGACACTAATGCGGGGCTTCTGTTGCAGAGCTTTCTGACTTCAGAAGGATATGATGTTAAACTTGCCGTGAATGTCAAAACTGGTCTTCAGTCCTTCCTCGGTGATTTATACGGCATGTGTATTCTGGACTGTTCGTTGCCTGATGGCGATGGATTTAGTCTTGCCAAAGAAATCCGATTAAGAAACGCTCACGTTCCCCTCATTTTCCTGACCGCGCGGTCGTTGCTCGATGACAAGATCAGAGGATTTCAATCGGGTGCCGATGATTACATTACAAAACCATTCGAAACCTTCGAACTACTTTACAAGATCAAGGCTATTTTGCGCCGGTCTCAGACTCCGGTCAACGGGACAAAGGACTCATGCTTCACGATAGGTTCATATCAATTCGATCATAAGAATCAGACGCTTTCAGTAGGAGAGTCGGTCAGAAGAATCACGTCCAAGGAAAATGAAATACTGAAACTGCTTTGTCTTAAGAAGAATCAGATCACAAAGAAGGAAGAAATTCTGATTGCGTTGTGGGGTGAGAGCGATTACTTCAAGGGAAGAAGCCTTGATGTATTTATCGCGAAGCTCCGGAAGTATTTTGCCAACGATTCAAGTGTTAAAATTGAAAATGTGCACAGCGTCGGATTCATCTTGTCGGATGGCGTGATAACAAGCCAGACTTTTCAGGGCTAGTTCTACCAGATCCTTCCATTAAATTCAGAAGGTCTTAATAATAGTGGTCCTAATATGCTTGTCAGGGGAAGAATGCGTTACGATCAATTCCAGAAGATTAAAATGGAATTAAAATATTTCAGACTGATTGTGTTTATAGCCGCAGAAGGTAGTCTGACCAAGGCTGCGGAAAAGTTGTGCTTGACGCAATCTGCATTAAGTCATCAGTTGAAAGAGCTCGAAGATTATTTAGGCTTTGCAGTTTTCTATCGTATCAACAAAAAGCTGAGACCTACTCCACATGGCCATCACCTCATTAAAGATGGAAGAAGGATTCTAATCGAAGTTAATAAAACGATGGCGTCGGTTGCCTTGCAGCAACCTAGATCATTTGGCGCGCTTAATATACTCGTTGAGTGTTACAGTTCATTTTTCTGGCTTCCAAAGATCTTAAACGAATTTAGGAATCGATATCCAAATACAGAGATTGCCGTCGATTCGAGTCTCTCACATGACTACACAGATGACCTTATAGGTGACGCATACGATATAGCCCTTGTCATAAACAAAAAGCCTCACGATGAACTGGAGTTTTGTGAAGTTTTAAGAGATCGACTCGTTGTCGCAATGTCAAACAAAAATCCCCTGGTAAAAAGTATCAGTGTTGGATTCGAAGCGTTGAGGGATCAGACAATTGTGACGCATTGCAAGCCTGATGAGATTCGGGAAATGTTTGAACATATTGTCCCGCCAAAGTCGTTCAAACCGTACAAGGTAATCCAGGTAACGGCAACGGAAGGTATTATTGATTTAGTTGATGAGGCACTTGGGGTAGCTGTTATCTCCGAGTGGATAGCAAAAAAGTACTGCTCTGGTCGGGATATCTCGCTAAGACCTTTTGATAACGTGCAATGTGAAAGATACTGGTACTTGGCCAGGAAGAAAAGGTCCGACGTAAATCCACCCATTGACTATTTTGTTGAGTTAATGAAAAGTACGATCGGAGCACCTGCTGATCACTTGCCTTTATGCATTACTGCGCAACCGTCACATACATCAGCCATGATGGGATATTAGTTATGGACGGGTGATTTCGATCTCCGTTCAAGCAATAAAGTGTCGCGCCACACTCCATCCATTTTTCCAATTTTTTCCCGACGTCCGACGACCCTAAATCCCAAGTCCGAGTGAATTTTTAGACTTGCGTCGTTTTCAGGGAAAATTCCTGCTTGCAGTGTCCAGATATTATTCTTTTCAGTCAGGTCAATCAAATGTTTCAACAAGCCTGTTCCGATATGTTTTCCGCGGTGAACTGCAGCGACATAGACACTTACTTCGCAGACGCCTGCATAAACGCAACGGGACGACACGCTGGAAAGAGCAGCCCAACCTGCTATCTCGTCGTCAACAATTGCAACCGACTTACTAAATGGTAAAAACTTGTCAGAAAAATCTCCCCATTCGGCTGGTGGACATTTTTCAAATGTTGCATTCTTCGTGTCAATTCCCTGCTGATAAATAATTGACACGGCAGGATAGTCGGATGCCGCCATTGGTCTAATTATGAGCATGAGCTACGGCATTTAAAATCATCTAAGGATATTCCCAATTCTTTCAAAACAGAAACGTGCGTCCACTTCTCTACAATCAATCCATCTTCAAATCGATAAATTGCAGTACCTGTTATTTTATAATCTTTCTTACTTGTCTGAGGGATTCCAATCTGATCTTTTGCAATTGCTATGAACGTTATCCTTGCCGCTACTTTATCTTTTTCAGCGATTATGTCTTCTACTATATGTTTTCTTAGAGGAAATATTTTATCCAATGCTTGAAAAGCTTTCTCTACTCCATTTCGGCCATCATCAATTTGCGCAATCGAGTTCGAATTATGCTCAATAAAATCCTTGTGATAGAATTTCCTAACTACATCAAACTCCCTTTTGTCAGTTGCTTCGAGTAATTCATAAATGATCTGTTTGTTTCGATCTTCAACACGCATAACGCAAAGAACCTACGCTCCTTCCGAAGCGGCAAGGAATTATCATGAAAATATTTCATGTATTGTCGAAATGCTCCAAAATAGAGATCGAATCACCATGTTATTGTTCTGATGTAAATTAAAAATGAAAGGGAGATCTTCCGGCCTGCGAACAAGCCTGAAGAACCGATGTCAGAATGTTTTGCTTTTTCCTCCATCCACAGAAGCCTCCGACCCAGTCATGAAGGCACTGTCATCTGACGCGAGGAAAAGTGCAACCTGCGCCACATCTCTGGATTCTCCAAATCTCTTGAGTGGGACTTTCGCCAGAACACCTGCGGCAAATTCCTTCAGGACATCTTCAGCCATTCCCATTTTGTCGTAGATCGGTGTACTGATGGGACCGGGACTAATGCTATTCACTCGAATTTTTCGCGAAGCAAGTTCAATGGCCAATGTTTTGCCGAGCGCTAGTACGGCACCTTTTGATGCCGAATAGGCCGCCGTTGTTTCAAGTCCACTATGTACGAGTATTGTTGAGTTCAGCAGTATCGACCCACCGTCCGATAGGAGAGGAAGAAGACCTTGCACGGTAAAAAATACACCTTTGAAGTTAATGTTCAGGTTACTGTCAAATAGATCTTCGCTTGTTTCATTGAACGGTGCGAAAAGTCCGACACCCGCATTGGCAAAAAGAATATCAACCTTTGGCGTTAGCTTTTTTACTTCCTCTGGCAGGGAACGTACATCTTTCATGCTTCCGGCGTCACTGACAATCCCGAATGCCCCCTTGCCCAGACTTTCCGTTGCTTGTTTTACGGCATCGGCTCTCCGCCCGGTAATGATTACTCTGGCGCCCTCTTCCAGAAA
>DATHIE010000515.1:0-6009 GCA_035316905.1 Chryseolinea sp.
AGGTCATTGACGCTGCGATTGGAAAGTATATTACTACAGTTCGCAAGGACCGGAACAGCAACGACTGGTACCTGGGATCAATCACAAATTCTGAGGCACGATCGATAGTGGTTGCGCTGGATTTTCTCGCACCTGGAAAAAAATACTCCGCAGAGATTTATCAGGATGGAAAGGGCGCCGACATGGTGACCAATCCATTGCCTGTTGAAATAACCACCAGAACGGTAACCGCCTCAGACAAATTTACGCTAGCACTGGCTCCAGGTGGAGGTACAGCTGTTAGGTTTCATCAGATAGATTAATTGTTACTATAATCATACGCCCCTATGAAAAACATGAAACCCGCCCGGAAAATTGAATACGATGGAGAACATAAGGATGACTCTATATTGATCGGAAATTTTGGCGATGTCGATTTTATCGCCAGAGGTGACTTCGAATTGTCGGGTATGATCTATTCAAAACAGACTGTGACGTTTACGGTACTGGGCAAGGGAGTTATAAAGTTTCATGGGGTGTGTCATAAATTGATCATCCACCTCGTCAAAGGTGATTGCGTTCTTGACCTCAATGAATTGGAGAGTCACGAAGTAAGCTGCGTATCGTTGCGCGATAACTCCAGGACTTTCATTGGCCCGACAAGGATCATCAATCGCGCTAATCTCCAGGATGAAGCTATTTTGAAATACAATGGCAACCCAAGGATTCTTAATTATACTATCTCAGGTAGCTCGAGAATAGAAGCGGTCGAGACTGCTGGCGAGTCGAAAGTAGCATGAGGTAGCCGTTATCCGTTAATCGTTAATCGCGGGCATGGGTGTTTAACCGCACAGACGCCAAGACGCAAGTTTCCGCAGAGTATTTCTTTTGAAATTGGACATTGGACATTGGACATTGGACATTGGAAATTCTTGACATCTACATGTTGTCATTCCCTATAGCTTTCCTGTTCAGCTAACAGTTATTCGTACCAGATCTATACTAGTCCACCGACGGCCCGTTCACTTGTACTCACATAGAATTTCTCAAGGATTCTGTCGCCAATAAAGTGACTCAGTTACCGTGGTGCTCGATATTTTACGTTGCTGGGTATTCTTCCTGTCTCTTGGGCGACATTCAGTCACAATTCAAGTCAACCTTCGGCTCGTACTCCCGTATATGTTGGTCGCGGATTTATTCGGCGAAAGCGTGGGTCGGACGTTTGTAGACTGGCCGCAGCGATGATTTATTATCTAAATTTATAGTCAAACTTCTTAAAATGATGGACGCCGAACCCGTTGATCAATATCTGGATGATTCGATTGCTGAACTACAGCGCGAACTTGTTAGAACCAGAACGCAGCTCGAGGAAAAGGAGGCACTCTTCAACAGCATCACGGAGCACACACTAGCTGGTTATTGGATCTGGCACATTAAGGAAAACAACTTCTTCATCAGCCCACATCTTAAAGCGATGCTCGGATATCGGGACGAGGAGCTTGAAAATTCCGTCGATACCATTAACAAGTTGATGCATCCGTCAGACCTTCCGGATACTTATGCGCTATTGGGCAAACATCTCGAGTCAAATGGAAAGGTTCCTTTCGAGATTGAAGTAAGATACAAACATAAGAACGGTTCAATAGTCTGGGTAATTTGTTCGGGCAACATAGTGAAGCGAGATCAGCAGGGGAATCCCGCCGTGATGATTGGTTGTCATCTGGACAATACACAACTCAAACAAGTTGAAGGAATTCAAAAATATGCCAATGAGCTTGAGCGAAAGAATGTTGAGATGGAACAATTCGCATACGTTGCCTCACACGATCTCCAGGAGCCATTGAATACCATTCAGGGCTTCATTTCGTTGCTGACGATGAAGCTGGAAGGAACTGCCGATGCAGAAGTATCGCAGTACCTTGGTTACATCCAGCAAGGTTCGATAAGGATGACAAACCTCATCAAGGGTTTGTTGGAGTATTCGAGGATTGGTAAGGAAACGCTTATGTCAAAGGTGAACTGCGACCTGATCATTCGGGACGTGAAGGCGGATCTGGCACTGGCGATTAAAGAAAATGAGGCAATCATTGAAACAGATCAACTGCCATCCGTTATGGGTTATGATATCGACCTGAGAATATTATTCCAAAATCTTGTGAGCAACGCTCTTAAGTTCAGAAGTAAAGAATCACCGAGGGTAAGGATTTCTTGTGTAAAGAGCGAAGAATTCTGGAAGTTTTCGATTGCTGATAACGGTATCGGTATTGATCCTGCGTTCAATAAAAAGATATTCAAGTTGTATCAGAGGCTTCACCCTAAAGAACAATATGAAGGTTATGGATTGGGGCTGGCCCAATGTCATAAGATTGTGACAGAACTTCACAATGGACAGATTTGGGTTGAACCGAACAAACCATCAGGAAGCATTTTCAATTTTACCATACCTCAAGGGATATGACAGAGTTGTCAAAGAAACCAGAGTTAGTTCTTTTGATCGATGATGATGAGGCCGTCAACATGCTCAATACCATTATCCTTCGAAAGTCAGGACTCGCGGAAAATATAGTCGCTGTTCAGTCCGGAGAAAAGGGTCTTGAGGTACTAATGGAATTTCAGACAGAGAACCGCTGGCCGGGAATAATTTTCGTTGATATCAACATGCCAGGAATATGCGGATGGGAATTCATTGAACGTTTCAGAAAGGATTTTATTCAATACAAGAATAAATGTATAATCTGTGTGCTGTCAAGTTCCCTCGATCCGCGCGACAGAGAAAATGCAAAAAAATCTGACATGGTAGATTCCTACCTGTCAAAACCACTTTCCATCGATGCGGCAACTTCCCTCGGCCGCAAGTACAGCGAACTTACTTAGAGATTTCTGATTGTTTATTGCTGATTTGTAATTGCTGATTTGCTGCACTACTTCACAAATCAGTGCTGGTTGTAACGCAACAAATAGGTAAGCACAAGCCTCGCCAGTGTTACCTTAACACCAGAAGGCCTGTGCTGTCAATCAAACTAACCTATTCTGTTATCCCATTTTCTATTTCACAAACGCACGCATTTCACACTCTCACACATGCCCACACCTAAACTCATAACTCATAACTCATAACTTATAACTACAATGAATTATAATATTTCACAAACTGAAGGAGATCCTTTTCCTTTTTCGGTGATATTTTTTCCTTCTTGACATATTGAGTCAGCTCATCTTGCTTGTCCGGCAAGCTTGCAATGAGCGACTTCATATTGTCCACTTCCTGGAGCTGTCCGTCGCCCAATTGAAAGTAGAAAATGTCCGGTGATTTTTTGAATTCAGCCGGTTGGTCGCTGCCGTCCAGCTTACCCTGCTTTTTGAAGGGCATGTACACAATCCTTTTCTTGGAGTACAGGTTTAGCTTACCGCTGTCAAGCAGCGCAAAGTATCCAGGCTTCTTTGTATTACCCGCAGGGGTAAGCGGGACGAATACTTCATCTCCGACAATTACTTTTTTAATAGACTGATTCGCATCGAGCGTAAGGGCTTTTCCATTTTGTTGATATTCAATCAGATCCTGATAAGCGTTATAGCGTATCGGGGCTTTATAATTTTTATCACCGTAATAGATCATTCCTTCCTTATACTTATCATCCATATAGGGTGAGCCGGCAATTTCTTCCCCATTGGATGCTGTCACCTGGGCGCTAGCTATTGAGATGGTGAACAACATCGTTACCATTCCCAAAATAAATTTCAATTTGTTCATCATAACATAAATTCAGTTTAGTGTATAAGATTACTTTACGTGGATGAAATGGTTACAAAAAAAGTTTTGATAATGATCAATACTCTTTTGGCTTAGGAAGGATGTCGTGCTATAATCAAAAACTCTTCCAAAAAGTTTTTTGCGCGTTGATATGCAAAAACAATATGAATAAGGCGGTGTACGAATTTATAACTGTCCGGAATTAGTGAACAGTTGCTCAAAAGCGAGCAGTGAAAAATTTATAATTTATTTGCCGTAACTATTTCTTACAACGGTAGTACTAGTTGTTTTGAGCTTATTTGTAAAAAAGTGTCACAAGTTTCATGGCATTTGTAAAAAATTGTCAGTGTTGCCGTTATCCGTTAATCGTTAATGGTTAATCGTGGGGTGTGGGACCGTGTGTGATGAGCTATCCGTGAATCGTGGATATGAATGTGTGAGATCCTCGAAGTCGTAGTAACTAATCTTGAGGGGATAATTGTAAAAAATTGTCACAGGGTCTATCCAGTATCCGTTAAAAGTTAATCATGAGGGGCGGGTGTGGTGAGTATCCGTAGTAAACTAATCGTGGATGATATTTTTGAGGGGTGCTGGTGGTGATCCGGACCGCTTGTTCATTCTCGAACACTGAAATCTAGGTGCACACCCGCACCGCTCCCATGCCCACGATTAACGGATAACGATTAACGATTAACGACTAGCGAAATGTGAAGAAAAAGTCACCAGTCAAAGAGTTGTTCTCCCACGGTGTCTGGGTTCCGGCAGATTCCTGGAGCACATCGATCCTGGCTTTCTTGAATACTTCTTCCAACGTCAGGCCTGGGGTGTTGATGTATTTAAGGAGTTTTGAAGTATAAAGTCCGTTCCTGGTCTCACCATCCGACGCTACCGACCCTGGAGCAGTAGCAAATGCGATGATCGATCCTTGTTTTGCGCCGGCTGGCGGATCCATGCGCGTGATTCCTTTTTCATCAGAGCGAGTAAAGCTTCTGAAAGGATTGTTTCGACATGCATCAAGTATGATCACGTTGATCCTGTTCTTTGAATATTCCATTACCTTAAGAACAGAGTTAGCACTTATGCATTCCTCCGCTACCTCGGCCTTTAGCTCAACGGACGCATCCATTGGCACAAGATAGTTGACGCCGTCTACCTGGATTCCGTGACCTGAATAATAGAAGAGTCCGACACCACCGGAATTTATTTCGTTTCCAAACTCGCGGATAGCCTCCCGCATTTCAACCCGCGAGGCATTTAGTTTCATGATCACTCTGAATCCTTTTGTGCCCAACGTGGCGGCCATATCAAATGCATCGTTTACCGCGTTCTTCAGAGGTCCGTTCTTGTAGTCGCCATTGCCGATGATCAGAGCCGTCTTTTTTTCATTCTTGTAAAACTCAACGTTTGTGGTTAGGATCAATGAAGTGGTCGCCGTGTCCTTAGAAGGCACAATATTAAATTTTGCGGGCTTGCTGTACCCCCGGATCACTTGCTGGCTATAGCAAGCGACGGAGCAGACCAGAAACGGGAAAATCAGTGAAAAAAGTCGCATAGCAGGTTTTAATCTCATTTTTCCGACACGAAATTTACTTAAATCATTTTTTTGGCCCTCCGTTTCCATTAACTTTAATATCCGTCTTCAGTTGGATTTATGCAAAACCGCCTTACTACCTTCCTCCTGGTATTGTTTGCATTCCATGGCGTGCATGCCCAGACGATCACGAACGTTACTACCGAGGAAGTCGGGGACAAGATAGTCGTCCGATATGATATTACGGCCGCCACCAAAGGGGACTATCAGTTTGAAGTAGCCCTGTATTCTTCGAAAGACAATTACAATCAAACGTTGCGGAATGTTACCGGCAATGGCGTGGGCCCTTCCGTGTTTAGTGGTAAAGAGCGTGTCATTATCTGGGACGTGCTCAGGGACGAAAAAGATTATATCGGTGAATACACCTTTGAAGTCCGCGCCCTCATCAAACCCCTCCTTGGGGATTCATCAAGTATGATCGGCGTAAGTGACCGAGGCATGAGCGTAACCAGCAAGGACGAAGCGTTCCCGTTGATATCCAATACGATCAATGATTATGTCAATGAAGCTAAGGATTTCAAAGATGCTTTTCAAATGCTGGGTGTTAAGGCAACTGAAAGCAGGCAGGCAAATGCTCATTTAGTCGAAGCAATCGAACAGTATGGCCGTGCCTTTGAAAAACTCAACAAGAATCGTCTCACCTATGAGAAGTATGTCTCCACGTTCTGGAAAAATGACGTGGAGTCGT
>DATHIE010000516.1:0-4507 GCA_035316905.1 Chryseolinea sp.
ACATCAGATACAGTAAATGGCAACAGGCCCGTTTGACTATCCTGGCTAATTGTTTGATTGATAATCGAAGTGATCGTCGGTGGATTATTTGCGGCAGGAGTTACCGTCACATCAAAAGTTGTTTCGGTAAAGTCGTCCCCATCGCTGACCCTCAGCGTTATCGTTGCAACTCCACTTTGAGCTGCGGCTGGCGTCACTTGGACAGTTCTATCAGCTCCAGTGCCGACTATATCGATAGCTAAATTAGGAACAAGGGCAAGGTTGTTCGACACGCCTGTAACACTCAATGATGAGGGAGTGGTTTCAACATCAGATACAGTAAAGGGCAACAGCCCCGTTTGTCCATCCTGGCTAATCGTTTGATTGCCAATCGAAGTAATGGTTGGATCATCGTTAATGTGGTTCACCACGACTTGAAATGTCATTTCAATCTCATCGTCAGTGTCGCCGACAGTTATAGTGATGTTTGCTGTCCCGAACGCATTCAACAAGGGAGTAACTTGAACCTCTCTGTCAGCATCACTTCCGGTTAAGACGGGTACGATAGCTGGGTTATCTGAAACTACTGAAAGATCGAGCGCCCCGGGCAGGGTCTCCACGTCGGCGATGGTGAAGGGCAGCAGGCCTGTCGAATTATCCTCATCGATTACCTGATCTATGATCGTACTTATTGTGGGAACATCATTTACTGAAGTAACTGTAACTGTGATCGTAGCTTCCGCTGAAGTCTGTGGTGACGCTTCTAAATTCTTTATGGTGTAGGTGATAATAGCATCACCGAAAAAGTCCTGGATTGGGTCGAATGTAACTTCACCGGTAAGATCAACCGTAAACTCACCGTCTGCTGTTGTTATGGTTTTTTCTTCAGTAGCAGAGCTGGATGGATCAAGATCAATGCTCGCCGGATCTATTCCGAAAGTAGGGTCACTATCATTTGCAATTAAGCTGAAGACCGCATTAACGTCTTCAAAGGTGGTGGCGTCGTCATTACCAGCAACGATTTGGCCGTATACAACGCACGGCAAGATAAGACAAACAGAAAGTAATGTTTGACGAAAAAAGCACATAATAACACCTATAGACGCGCCAAAAATAGTCATTTTTTTGAAGTAAATGCGTTCTGTTTTCAAAATGTAACACCAAAAACCAGTGATTTTTCAGCAAAAACCATCATTATCGACCCATCGCCCCATCAAGACCTGGTGTATCTGGGTTAATGTAGGGTATTACTCAATAATTTAACTTTTTTGGATACCGGAACCCTAGATCACACTGGTCGAAAATATCTACTCATTTTACAAAATACATTCTGAATAACAATGTCAGACCCTCATTGACTAATTGGTTATCTCGTATAATTTTGCCACACTTATGGTAATCACTAATTGATAAGGAATGGGTCGCGTTTTTGAAAAGAGGAAGCACAAAATGTTTGCTCGCTTTGACCGGATGGCCAAGGCGTTTTCCCGCATTGGAAAGGACATTGCCATAGCAGTAAAGCAGGGTGGTCCACTGCCCGAGAATAATCCTAAGCTTAGGATGTGCATCCAGAACGCTAAGGGCGTTAATATGCCGAAGGATAAGATCGACGGAGCCATCAGGCGAGCTTCGTCGAAGGAGGAAAAGGATTTTCAGGAGGTGATCTATGAAGGATATGCGCCCCACGGAATACCCATTATAGTAGAGTGCGCTACCGACAACCCCACGCGTACCGTTGCAAACATCAGACTGCACTTTTCAAAGAACGGCGGGGCTATGGGGAATTCCGGCTCTGTGGCATTTATGTTCGAACGAAAAGGTGTATTTAAGTTTGATCCCGCCAATTTGAATCTGGAGGAAGCTGAACTAGAGTTTATCGATGCAGGCGCAGAAGACATCGAACAAAGTCCGGAAGAAATAATAGTGTATACTAAATTTTCAGAGTTCGGGCATATGCTTAAGTTCCTGGAAACAACCGGGCGCGAACCAAAAAGCTCCGAACTTCAATACATACCATCTACAACCAAGGAACTTCCAGAAAGCCATCAAGACGAAGTGTTAAAACTTGTGGAAGTGCTTGAGGGAGATGACGATGTTCAGAATGTTTATCACAACCTGGCCTAACCCCCGCTCTATTCTACAGTCAGCTTGTCGGCAAGCATCCTATTATTGTACTGCTGAATCAGCGCTTTGACTTTTTGTTCCATTTGCCCTGCAACCTGGGGGAACTCGCCGAGGACGTCGCGTAACATGAGTTTATCCAATTTAATATTGTAAAGACCCACTGACCTCGTTCCATCAAATTGAAGGAGATAGTCGCCTTCGAAGTACTGATATACATTGTCTTTGTAGTTTATTGCAAATGGTGACCCATTACCATTAAACAAATCCCGACCGAATGCGACATATGGCCGATCGAAATTCAGAAATTCCAAAACACTCGGCATTATATCGATTTGTTGAGCAATCTCTTTTCTTTCACCAGCCAGACTGTTATCCGGCTTGAAAAAGATCAACGGCACTGAATAAAACCCCCAGCCTGTACGCCCTTCCGGAAATTGGATTTCCGATGATGTATGATCCGCAGTTATTACAAAAAGTGTATTCCTGTACCATATCGTTTTAGAAGCTTTCCGAAAAAACTCGGCTAATGCGTAGTCGGTATATTCAATACATTTATGGATCACAAGCGGGCCACCTTTGAACCGGTCCTTGAGTCTGTCGGGTATTTCAAATGGATGATGGGACGAGACTGAAAATAATGTCGACGTAAAGGGCTGTGGAAATTCATCGAGCTTGTCAGCAAAGTATTGAAGGAATTTGTCATCCCAGATTCCCCAAATGCCATCGAAGTCGTCATCATCGTCATACTCCGTCATGCCGTAGTATTCGTCGACACCGGCCATGTTCATGAAGGCCTGAAATCCCATTGAACCATTTGGCGCACCATGAAAGAAAGAAGTGTGGTATTTTTTCTCCTTCAACAGCGAGGCTATCGAATTGATTTTGTTCCCAGAATAAGGAGACAAGAAGTAAGGCACACCGAGTGAAGGTATACTTGCAACCACCGATGGCAGTCCGTCTATTGACTTTCGTCCATTCGCATATGAATACGTAAAAGAAGCGCTATGTTGATTAAGTGAATCCAAGAAAGGCGTATAGCCATGATACCCCGGCCTTTCCTTGTTAAAGGCTCCAAAAAATTCCTTCGAAAAACTCTCCAGAATAATAATTACAACATTATCGGGACGAAAATTTGTGCTGTCGTTAGGATAATGGACAGGTGAATAGACCTTATCGACCTCAGTATCCGAATAAAAGTTTACCTTCTGAAGATTTGTTTTTCCCCACGTTCGGAAAATGGCAAATGGAGTATTAAGAACAATGCTTATGTCCCTTGGATCTTTAACGTAAGCGCCAGCATTGCTCAAGGTGATAGGTCGGGTGCTGTGCCTGAATCCGCCCCGCATACCTCCCCATACAAGGAATGCAATCAAGGGTGCAACAATACTGCCCGTAATGTAGTACATGCGTCTGTTTTTCAACTGCGGTCCTCTTACATTGATTCCATTGTAAACGACTATCATGACCACAATAAGTAATAACCAGAAAAGTGCAGCACACCAATAGTCCCAAAGGAACCGCAGCCAGAGAGATGCAACGTTAGTCTCGTTCTCAAATTGCCTGAATACATCAGCTGTCGTCCGGCGAAGAGTAAACTTGTAATAGATAAAATCAGCGACATTCACGGCCAGCATTATTCCGTTGGTGAAAAAGAAACCATACTTTAGCGCGATCCTGTACTTTTCATGAAACCTTAAGTCGACCGGGACAATCGTTAACAGGATAAAAAGAGCATTACAGTAAAGGGTAGTTACAAGGTCGAATCTTAATCCCCCAAGCATTAATTGGAGGAAGTGACCAAGAGACATTTCGGGAAAGAAATTCAAATTGAACAGGTAGAAACCGATGCGGCAAATGGACAGTAGTGCCATTACCAGTAAGAGTTGAAGGCCGAGCGCCGTAAAAATGTTCTTCCTGAGTTCGAGGCCCTCGAGCAGTCCCTTGATCGGTCTTCCCATTTTGCGAATTATGTGCGAATTAATACAAAATTTAAAGACTTTTACCAGTAGGTTAACAGGCATAAAAACCCCTGAACGGCAGCGCGCACAAGAAATTGGATTTAATGCTTAGTTTAACTACATTTTTCCAAGCGCTCCCGGGCACAATGGTCAGACTTTGCACTACCACTTTCTTGCTGTTATTCAGTGCATTATTATATGCTCAGCAGTTTTCTATGTCCCTTGGTGTTTTCACGGGTTTGACCTCCACGTTTACCCTGGACGACGGAATCAGTAATGATCCAAGGTATGGGGCAGCTTACGGGGTCAAATTTGCACCTATAGGAATGAATTTTGGGATGGATTACGAGGGATTTGGCTTCGTTCTTAGTCCGGGAATTATCAATGTAGGCCAGAACTTCTATGTGGTTAATACCAATGGTGGAAAGGACGGAAAACGCGAAATA
>DATHIE010000517.1:0-11791 GCA_035316905.1 Chryseolinea sp.
TTTAATTTCGTGCATGGTTTCCACACCGTTCATCTTGCCCTTTCCGAGATTGATATCCATGAGTATCAGGCCGAAGTTCTCTTTTTCAAGTATCTCCATGCACGTTTCACCATCTGGTGAATGAATCACTTCGAATTCAGATTTCAGCAGCTTCTGCATTACCAAAGCATTTATCAGATCGTCTTCGACGTAAAGTATTTTCCTCATTATCCCTTGTATGCCGGTAAAACAATTTCAAAAGTGCTACCGTGGTCCTTCTTTGACTCAATTAAAATTTCACCACCCAGCAGTTCAATGTATTTTTTGGAAATTGCAAGTCCCAGTCCTGAACCTTCATGGCTGCGGCTGCGACCGGTGCTTTCCTGCTCAAAAGAGTGAAATATCCTGGGCAAGAACTCTTCAGAAATGCCAATGCCTGTATCTTTCACAACGATACTCACATGAGCAAGATCTTTCATGGACGTTCTGATAACAACTTCACCCTTGTCTGTAAATTTTATTGCATTACCAACAATGTTATTTATTACCTGGTACAGCATAGTTTCATCGGAAAGACATTTAAGTTTTTCGGCGGAGGGATCAAATAGAAAGGTGAGCCTTTTGGTTTTTGCAAGGCCCTCAAGCGGAAGAATACTTTCGCTCACAAGTTTACTCAAATCTATGACCTTTAATTCCAGCTGACTTCCATGGGCCTCTATACGTGACAGATCGAGAATGCTGGTAATAGTATTGAGCAAGCGGTGTCCACTTTGTTGTTGAAGCCTGACGTAGTTTTTTATGTCGTCGCTGTCAGTCTCCATCTCAATCACCTGGCTGAGTCCAAGGATGCCGTTAATCGGCGTACGGATCTCATGCGACATGTTTGAAAGGAAGTTTGTTTTCAGCCTGTTCATTTCTTCCGCCAGCTCTTTTGCCGTCTTGAGTTCTTCCACAGATTTCCGGATGTTGATCTTTGCCAGTTCAAATGCCTGATGATAGTGATAGATTAGATACACGATGATAAAGAAAATCAGCGTAAGTGTGATGACAACCTCCATGAACGCAAGTTGCTGCGGCTGCGCAGACCCAACCTGCAGGCCCGAAAATTTTCCAATAGCGTGAAGCATTATTGGAACGAAGTGCGCGATTGAAATGAGGATACCGGCCTTGTTACCAAGTGTATGGAATGCGAAGATTATATTGCAAACTGTAAGGAGCGCGATAAAAAAATTGAAATCGTCAAATAAGTAAATGTTGATATTGTTATTCAGCCATGATATGAAGATCAACAAATGACAAACCAGCGTAATGGATTTTTGCGCCTTGATGTAGTATAATATTCCAACGAACAAAGTCATTATCACCACGTTCTTGACCAGCTGATAATGGAATCCTTTATATAAATAGATAGTAAAGAAAACCACAAGCGCACATACCGAAACAGCCACGATGTTATAGATCAACCGTATGCTAGCCTGCTTGAGCACGTCAGGTTCCGATCGGAGGTAATCACCAATAAAGTATTCCTTAAAAAAATTCATGGGCTGAATATAATACACTTAGCTGTGCAGCAAAACTTCTCTGACCGCGCAGGGGTTCAGTCCAAGGAAAATTCCGTTCGACAAAAGGTAGGCAAGTCTATTTTCCGATTTTGTCGTATGATGTGCATATGCCTTTGATCAGCGACGAGCTGAAGCCCTGATGCTCCATCTCATTTAGGCCGGCGATTGTACATCCCTTTGGAGTAGTTACCTTATCTATTTCTTCCTCGGGATGGCGGTTGAGCTTGAGCAGAAGTTCTGCTGCTCCTTTCACTGTTTGAGCTGCTATGAGATTCGCGGTCTTAGCATCAAATCCGATTTCGATCCCTCCCTGTGTTGATGCGCGGATGAACCGAAGAGCGTACGCGATGCCACACGCACCAAGCACCGTCGCCGCATCCATTAACTTTTCATCGATGGTGATAGCGATGCCCAGCTGACTAAATAACTCTGTCACATAATTCACTTGAGTTGCAGAGGCACCCTGATGACACAAACAGGTGACAGACTCCTGAATAGCGATTGCCGTGTTAGGCATAGCGCGGAAAATAGGAACACCATGATTGAGAATGGAAGAGAGATCCTCAAGAAAAATTCCAGTTACTACGCTTATAACAATGTGCTTGGTTGGATCAAACGCGTCCTTCAATTCTTCAAGCACCTCTTTTACATTGTAGGGTTTCAATGCAACAATGATCACCTCGCTCTTGGTGATCGCCTGGCGGTTGTCCGAGATGGTTTCAACGCCCATGTCGCGCAACGCCTTCAACGATCCAACATTTCTGCGCGTAACAACTATATGGGCAGGCGAAATAAATTTGCTTTTGATGAGGCCTTCGGCAATTGCTGATCCTAAATTTCCTCCTCCGATTATTGCGATCTTGGAATTTCTCATGTTCTGTGTTTTTAAGATTTTACTCTTCGACAAATAAGAAGTAAACTGTGAAAATTAAGCTTCTTTGACTTGTCAACGCAAAAAAGCCAGACATAAATTATTCAAAATGATGGAATTTCTCTCCAACCCGTGGCCTTGGTATGTCACGGGTCCCATAATTGGTTTAACCGTTCCTGCCTTACTGCTGTTAGGAAACAAAAAGTTGGGCGTATCATCTACGCTGCGTCAGCTATGTGCGGCGACCCTTCCAGGTAAAATTCCTTTTCTCAACTATGATTGGAAGAAAGACAAATGGAATCTATACTTCGTTGCTGGCATCCTCATCGGAGGATTTATCGGAGGAATACTATTCGCCAATCACGCGCCGGTTGCGATCTCTCCAGACACCGCTCAGCTTCTTCACGAACAGGGAATAAACGACCTCTCTGGTTTGCTTCCTAACGAGCTATTCAATTGGAAGGCATTACTCTCCGTCAAAGGATTTTTTCTGATGGTTGTTGGTGGTTTTATGGTTGGATTTGGAACAAGGTATGCCAGGGGTTGCACCTCAGGTCACGGCATCACCGGACTCGTCGCTTTACAATGGCCTTCATTGCTAGCGACGATTTGTTTTTTCGTTGGAGGTACAGTCATCAGCAATTTTGTTCTTCCTATAATTTTATCGCTATGAACAATATAAAGTACTTGATGTTGGGCGTGCTTTTCGGATTGGCGCTGACAAAAGGTGAAGCGATATCATGGTTCCGGATACAGGAGATGTTTCATTTCGAAAGCTTTCACATGTACGGAATTTTCATGACGGCGATTCCATGCGCGGCGCTTTTTCTATTCTTAATCAGGAAAGCGAATCTTCGTTCAATGGATGGCGAGCCTATTACCGTACCCACGAAAACGTATCACCACGGTATCATTATTGGCAGCTTGATATTTGGTTTTGGATGGGCTCTCACTGGCGCCTGCCCGGGTCCCCTATACGCGCAGATCGGTAGCGGATATCTGGTGACAATCGTCACGTTTGCAGCGGCGCTGTTTGGAACATGGACATACGCAAAATTTCAACGCCACTTCCCCGACTAAAACTTTTATCAAAGCGTTTGCAATCGTTTGAATTGTTATAAATTGGGGCATCTCTTATATCTTATGAACCCCAATGAACTTCTTAACGCTGTAAGACTGCGAAATCCAAACGAACCCGAATTCCTCCAGGCCGCAGAAGAGGTTATCCATTCCGTTATACCTGCCATCGAAAAGAATCCTTCGTTAGCTAGGCTTAAGATCCTTGAACGCATGCTGGAACCCGAGCGGTCCATCTCATTTCGCGTTACATGGATTGATGACAAAGGCGAGGTCCAGGTTAACCGCGGATACAGAATTCAAATGAACAGTGCGATTGGACCTTACAAGGGAGGGCTAAGATTTCATCCTTCCGTAAATCCAAGCGTCCTTAAATTTCTTGCATTTGAGCAGGTCTTCAAAAATGCATTGACGGGTATCCCGATGGGCGGCGGTAAAGGTGGAAGTGATTTCGATCCAAAAGGTAAATCAGAAAACGAGGTGATGAGATTTTGTCAGGCATTCATGGGTGAACTTGCCAGGCATATCGGTCACCGTCTTGATGTACCTGCTGGTGATATAGGCGTCGGTGGAAGAGAGATCGGATATTTGTTTGGTGCATATAAACGAATACGAAATGAATTCACGGGTGTGCTTACCGGCAAAGGAATAGGGTGGGGAGGAAGTCTTATTCGTTCCGAGGCTACAGGATATGGACTTGTCTATTTTGCGGAAAACATGCTTCAGGCAAACAACGATTCAATTAAAGGAAAAAGATGCCTTGTTTCGGGATCCGGAAATGTAGCGCAATACGCGATTGAAAAAATAATTGAAATGGGTGGCAAGGTAGTGAGCGCATCCGATTCAACCGGATTCATACACGACGATGCCGGGTTTACAAAGGAAAAGCTGGCGTTCCTCATGGATTTGAAGAATAACCGCAGAGGGCGCATCAAAGAATATGCTGATAAATTCAGCGGAGTGGTATATAAAGATTCTAACGATTCTGCACCGTCAAACGACCTTTGGAATATTCCTGCAGACTGTGCGTTCCCTTGTGCAACGCAAAATGAGATCAATGAGAAGGATGCTCAAAATCTTGTGAAGAACAAGGTGAAACTCCTTTGTGAAGGTGCGAACATGCCGACAACGATTGAAGGAATAAATATTCTCATCGACAATGGAGTAATGTACTCGCCAGGAAAAGCGTCCAACGCAGGTGGAGTGGCTACTTCAGGGTTGGAGATGTCACAGAACTATGCTGGAATGCACTGGACAGCCGGGAAAGTAGATACTTCATTGAAGGATATCATGAAAAATATTCACGGGACTGTATTAGCAGCTGCTAAAGATTACAACAAACCTGGAAACTATCTGATCGGTGCAAACATTGCGGGATTCTTGAAAGTCGCCAAGGCGATGCAAGCCCAGGGAGTAATCTGATCTTCATTTATTAACCTAAACCTGAGCCTCGGTTTTGAAAAATGAACTGGGGCTTTCTTATTTTTAACCTTTAGTCATTCGTTTCCGTAAGGAGAGACATTAAACATCATTTGTCTGCACGCGCAGGTTATTGAACTTTCGTTATGGAATTAAGGCTCCAGACTGGTTACCGGCAAATACTCGGAATGGCACTGCCCATTTCTCTGGCAATGTTGGTCCCACAAATCAATTTCATCACAAATAATATCTTTCTTGGAGGCCTCGGTGAAAACGAACTTGCAAGCGCAGGTATCACCGGAGTTTATTACCTCATCTTCGCAGTCATTGGTAACGGACTTAACAACGGGCTGCAAGCACTGATCTCAAGAAGAGCAGGACAGAATCTCCCAAAGGAAATTGGAATACTTTTCTATAATGGGGTTTGGGTTGCGTTAGGCATTGCTGCAATCGGGATTATACTCACCTATTTACTGGCGCCTATGGTGCTTAGAGCAACGGTCCATCATGAAGAGATCGCCACTCAATGCATAAACTTCTTATTGATCAGGATCTGGGGATTGCCGCTCCTTTATCTCTACGTAATGCGAAACGCATTGCTGGTTGGTACGAATCAAACGCGTTTACTGGTGTGGGGAACGCTGGCAGAAGCACTAACAAACATTTTCCTGGATTATGGTTTGATCTACGGTCATTTTGGAATGCCCAAGCTTGGCTTCAATGGAGCCGCATACGCATCTATTATCGCGGAGGCTACGGGCTTGTTTGTAATTTATCTCGTGATCCACCTGAAAGGCCTTCACAAGTCCTTCGCCATCTTTGATCGTATTGGCTTCGATGTTTCCATTACACGATTGATCCTTATTCAGTCGTCGCCTTTGATTGTTCAATACGCCATAAGTGTTGGGAGCTGGGAATATTTCTATATCCTCATAGAACACCACGGCCCTCGCGCGCTGGCGATCTCTAATACCATGCGAAATATCTTCGGGTTGTTCGGGATATTCTCATGGGCATTTGCTTCAACGACCAACACGATGGTAAGCAATATAATCGGTCAGGGGCGTCACGATGAAGTGATACCCCTAATAAACCGGATCGCAAAAATGAGTTTCTCTATCTCATTATTGATCTTCACATTACTTACTGTTTGGCCTGAAATGTTCCTCTCTTTTTTTGGGCAGGGTCCGGAGTTTATCAGTGATGCAATTCCAGTGGTGAGGGTCGTCTCGGTTGCTCTATTGATGATGTCAATCTCAACGATCTGGCTAAATGCCGTTACAGGTACGGGTAATACCGTTGTTAATCTGACTATTGAATTTATTACTATCATTATATACAGTGTTTATGTCTATCTCGTGCTGGAGTTTTGTAACCTCCCAATTACATGGGGATGGGGCTCGGAATGGGTTTACTGGATATCGATGTTCTCGATGGCGTTCCTTTATATGCGATCCGGCAAATGGCGTAACAAGAAAATCTGAGCACACTAATGTTCAAACTGGGAAATCTTGCAACCTGCATTTTGAGTAACGCCGCGAAATAAAATACAAGGTCACGATGGACACTAAGTCTACTCAACGACCGCGTGCGCTAAAGCTATAGCCGTGGTGCATCACAATCCCGATAACTATCGGAATGCGTTGTGGACTTCGTGGTTCTTCGTGGCCTTTGTGACCTGCATTAATCATCAAACGGATGAAAGCTCACGATCAAGATTGATGCAGCGTTAATTTGTTGCTACACTAGAATTATTTTCGCTCGTAGAAGTACAGATATGACTTCTGACCTTTGCTGATTTCACTCAATGTATAAAAACCAGAATTGTCTCTGGCCCAGGCAAGAGATTCTCCCTGTGGTTCGGGGTGGTAAGGTACTTCCACGGGTGTTTCTTTCAACAATTCAGCAATTGGCTTTCCTGCACTGTTATTCCAGTAGTAAATATGAGAGTAGGTCTTCATAATAAGATCCTTACCGTTGGCAGAAAGGTCCGCTGCAACAATTTCATATATCGGTAGTGTTGCAGTTTCCTCCGCAGTAACGGTATCTGCTGTAGAATTGGAATATTTGATCTGATACACGTGTACAGGCTTCTCTCGTTTTGTAATTATGTATAAATCTTTGGTCGCGGCATCTATAAAAAGTGCCTCGCTATCCATCTGGCGGGAGTTGGGTAATCGAAAAACAATAGTTTCAAAATCAGTGACCGTCTCTTTGTAGCCGTCAGGTCCATTCAGTGGTTCTTCAAAACGATAGATATATTTCAACTTATGCACGCCATCATTATCGCCAATGTCTCCGACGTACACATAACTTTTTGTCGAATCCGGCCCGGGACCAACAGCAATATCCTCCCAGTCCCTGTTCTTGATTCCGTCCAATACAACGATCCGTTTAATATCGCATTTATCGTCAATCAAATAAACTTCCGGGCGATTACCTCTATCGTTGTGCGCCCAAAGAAGTCCTGGATTTCTGATACTGCTCGCAAGGCCTGACACTTCGCTAAGCTTTTTTTCTTTGATATCTGAAAGTTTTTTGCCGGGGAGAAATTCAGAATTGGGGCGCTCCTGTGGTACACAGGACGTTAGTAAGAAGAGCAAAGTAATTCCCATTGTATTTCTCATGCCGTCCCGAATAAAACGATTTATTCACCCAAATAGAAATTTTTTGTTTGTGCGGCTCCGGCGGCGTGACCACTTGCGAATATGTCAACAAAAACGTGGCAAAACCGCCGTTGTTACTGTCCCTGTCAAGGACTACATTAGATTATTCAAAGCATCCGCAGGATATGAAATCAAAAATCTTCATTGTTATCCTATTTGGCCTACTAGCTGGAGTTCAATGCTCTGACCGAAAGGAAGGTCCCCGTTTTGTCATTTCCTATACTAAGGAGTTAAGTGAGCAGGCTCAGGATGGACGTCTATTGCTTTTATTGGCAAACAACAACACAACTGAACCGCGCTTTCAGATTAGTGATGGTTTATCCACACAACTGGTATTTGGAATTGATGTTGATGGCTTGAATCCTGGGCAAGAAATCAACATAGATGAAACAGCCTTCGGCTTCCCCAAACAACGTCTGATTGATATTCCGGCTGGTGAATATTTCGTTCAGGCTCTTCTCAACAGGTATGAGACATTTAATCTAAAAACAGGCCATATCGTAAAACTTCCACCTGATCAGGGCGAAGGGCAGCATTGGGAAAGTAAACCGGGTAACTTTTATAGTAAGCCCGTAAAAATCTCTATCGATCCAAAGAAAGGATCGTCAACAACAATCGTGATGGATCAAAAGATTCTGCCTATAGCAGAGCCGAAGGACACGAAATATGTAAAACACATTAAGATCCAGAGTAAAATACTCACCGCGTTTTGGGGAAAACCGATGTACCTGGGTGCGCATATTTTGATACCGGAAGGTTTTGATGAGCATCCAAACGCCAAATATCCTCTAATGATTTATCATGGACATTTTCCCAGCGACTTTGGTGGATTCAGTGAAACACCACCCGACCCGGCGATGGACACTTCGGATTATAACGAACGGTTTGGAATCTATGGATACAATAAATTTCAGCAACAGGAAGCATACGAATTTTATAAACAGTGGATAACTAAAAATTTCCCGAGGTTTCTTATTGTCGAGATCCAACACGCAAACCCCTATTACGACGATTCATATGCCGTGAATTCTGCCAACCTAGGACCTTACGGTGATGCAATCATGAAAGAGTTGCTACCGGAAATTGAAAATAAATTCAGAGGTATTGGCGAAGGATGGGCACGTTTTACGTATGGTGGATCGACTGGCGGATGGGAAGCGCTAGCCGTGCAAATGTTTTACCCGGATGATTTTAATGGTTGTTTCGCTGCCTGCCCTGATCCAATTGACTTCAGAGCTTATAGCCTTGTGAATATTTACAAGGACAAAAACGCATATTGGTATGATTCTCCTTTCAAAACGCTGCCGAGACCATCTCACAGAAATTATCTGGGGCAGATTCAGTCCACGATGCAAGAGAGCAATCATTACGAACTTGCATTGGGCACAAAATCGCGCTCAGGCCAACAGTGGGATATTTGGGAAGCTGTCTATTCTCCTCAGGGTGATGATGGATATCCGAAAAGGATCTTTGATAAACTTACTGGTGAGATAGACTCAACCGTTGTTAAATATTGGAGGGACAATTATGATCTCCGTTATATCCTTGAACGCGACTGGGCTACGTTGGGTCCTAAACTTAAAGGCAAGGTTCATATTTACTGTGGCGACATGGATAACTATTACCTCAACAACGCGGTTTATCTGATGGAGGATTTTTTAAAGAAAACAAACAATCCTTTCTACCAGGGGGAAGTGGACTATGGGGACCGTGCAGAACATTGCTGGAATGGCGATCATGCGAATCCAAACTACATAGCACGTCTCCGATACAACACCATGTATTTACCACGCATCCTAAAACGTATACAGGAAAGCGCCCCACAAGGGGCTGATTTGAAAAGTTGGAGATACTGAATCCAGGCAGATCACATCCCCATGCCGAAAAGGCCGGTGTAAAGGCCGACAACAATGGCCACAACTATGCCCGCAATCAAAAGTATTTTTCGCTTCATATGCCGAACAGGGACTTCATTGCCCATTTAGACACCAAAGGTAGGACGATGGTTGCAAGTGAAAAATATATCTTGACGACCTGTCGGATATCGGCAGTGAAGTGTCGTGGCTTCGTGTTAAGACGTAGTGTAAGACGACGCCGATGTATGTTAGCAGCTGCCGCATAGTTATTAGGGAGCTGCTAACAATTATACAAATGCACTTTGCCCGGTAATTGCACGACCTACAATCAATGTGTTAATTTCTTTTGTACCCTCATAGGAATAAATCGCTTCTGCGTCGGCGACAAACCTTGCAATGTCGTGTTCTATCAGGATACCATTTCCTCCAAACAATTCACGCGCATGGCTTACGATATCTCGTGTGCGAAGGGTGCAAAATACCTTCGCTAGCGAAGCCTGCTCATCGGTTAGTTTGCCATTATCCTGGAGTTGCGACAAACGGCAAACCATTGTTTGCATAGCGGTAAGGTTGCTTAACATCATAACCAATAGATCCTGCACCATTTGGAAGCTACTGATGGTTCTGCCGAATTGTTTTCGTTCATTGGTATACCGCAGTGCACTTTCATAGGCTCCCCGGGCACATCCAACGGCCTGCCACGCAACACCGGCACGAGTCATTCGAAGTACCTTTGCGGTATCCTTGAATGAATTTGCTTCCTGAAGCCTGTTGGTTTCAG
Organism: Chryseolinea sp.; assembly: GCA_035316905.1. Taxonomy (GTDB): domain Bacteria; phylum Bacteroidota; class Bacteroidia; order Cytophagales; family Cyclobacteriaceae; genus Chryseolinea. The sequence continues at coordinate 10,212 of DATHIE010000517.1, forward strand.
GAACTTCACAGTTGGTTAAAGTGATCAACGCATTCTGCACGATACGCAACGCCATCTTGCCTTTGATCTTGTCTGCTTTGAATCCAGGAAAATTCTTCTCAACGATAAATCCTTTCACATTGCCATCGCCCAGATCTCTTGCCCAGATTATAGTTAGATCCGAGAATGTCGCATTCCCTATCCACTTCTTTTGACCGTTTATGATCCACTTGTCGCCTTCTTTTTTGCACGTACATGTTAAACCGCCTGCAACCCCAGACCCAACTTCGGGTTCTGTCAGACCAAATGCACCGATCAATTCCATTCTTTGCATCGGCGGTAGCCACTTCTGCTTTTGTTCCTCGGAACCACAATAATAAATCGATCCCATTGCCAGCCCGGTTTGAACACCAAAGAAGGTTGATACAGAGCAATCGACCCTCGCCATTTCCATGGCTAAAAATCCCTCCAGCAACGACGACTTGCCAGGACATCCGTATCCCTCATACGTCAAACCACAGATGTTTAGTTTTGCAAGCTGCGGAACGATCTGATGTGGGAACTCATCCTTTAACCAATAGTTATTTACTATCGGTTCGATCTCTTTCTGCATGAATTCTCTCACCTGAAGCTGAATGGCCCTTTCCTCCGGTGTTAATAATTGATGCAGATCATAGAAGTCACCATCAATTGCTGGAAACTCATGTTTGCGATGGCCTCCTTCCATAAACTTGACAAGTTTCTGAAGGTCTTCATCCTTCATGCTGCTGACCAGGCCAATCATCTTGTTCAGGTCAACTTTTTTCGAAAGCTTGGCAATCTTATCCATATCAAAGTTTTGAACAAGCTGAAGTGTGGACTTTAGTTTTTTGAAGATGGTCATACGTAGAATGTTTTATATGTCTAAACTATAAAAGAATCTTCTGAGCTATTTTACCATTTTGTCAAATGTATTTGTAGCAACGAAATGGTAGTTGGGTCTTGCCTTCCGGTAAATTTCAATAGCACGTCGCGTGCCTTCCTCGGTCTCCAGGAGTTCTGTGTACAATGGAACAAGGAACTTCCTTCTTCCGGTGTGAATAAGAAATTCCTCCAGCCTTGCATATGCCGGCGAATATTGGTGACGTATAACTTTCACGAGCCACAGAGTGGTTATTTCGGCGTTTCCTGAAGCAGTAAAATGACCAAAAGTATCCAAATGATTCATTTGGGTCTCGGTCAAGGAGTCGGGCAAATTCTTGAGGAAGTGAAGCCATTCGTGAGTACTCCAGTCTTTCGAGGTTTTTTCACTGAGCAATTCACCGTCTTTCCATCGTGCTATGACCTCATCGACCTCATCGAAACGGCCTGATCTTGGGACAGGACAGGTCGCAGGTAGCCCTTCCATGAAAATCCATTGACCAAAAAGGGCGTCATCCAAGTCAATCTTGAATGTATCCAGGTAATATTTTTTAATGTCATCTATGAAATTTTGCGTATCCAATGATTTAAAAGCATTAGATGAAAAGTACTGCTTCAAAAAAGAATCAAACTTTTCCCTTCCGTACATCTCTTCCAATAGACGAAGGAAAAAATAACCTTTGTTATAAGCTATGTCGGTT
>DATHIE010000518.1:0-8261 GCA_035316905.1 Chryseolinea sp.
GCTCGCCTTTTCTATACCGTCTGGATCAACGTCCCCCTTCTCAGATAGCGCATTTAACTTTGCAAGCCCTCTACCTGCATAAGCGTCTTCGTACGTAGAATCCAAATGGATTGCTTTACCATAGTCCCTGATCGCGTTTTCCCAATCAAATGTCATCAGGTCGCAATATCCTCTTTCAAAATAGACTTCTGGATTCGCGGGTTCTAACTTAATTCTCTTATCAATGTCCTCAATTGCTCCCTTAAAGTCTCCTTTCGTCTCTTTAGCCGAACATCGTTTTTCCAATGCATCCTTGTTTGTTGGCGCAATATCAAGGAGCTTGTCTAAGTCTGATATTCCTTTGTCAATTTGATTTGTGTTGATGAATATTTGCGCTCTAAGGTAATATCCTTTGATGTTTTGTGGGTCATTCTTCAAAAGTTCGTCCAGCAACTTTAGCGATTGAATAGTATCCCCCTTGTCCAATTCCTTAACACTTTTGTCGTATAAGCTTTGTCCAACGAGACCAAGCGTTGTCATAGTTAATAGAACCGTTATCAAAATCTTTTTCAAAGTCAACTCAAATTTATTTGCATTGGCCACCAACGCATGTGTATTGGGTATGTGGCTTAAGTATCCTTACTGTTGTCCATTTTCGGTCCCCTCTGCAAACATTAATGTACCCAATGGACCGTGCAACTTGTCAAACTCGCCGTGGGCAACATAGAAGTATCTTTCCGTCGTCTTGGAACTCTCATGCCCAAGTAAGGCTTGAATATACCGCAGATCTGCTCCTCCTTCCAACATGTGAGCAGCAAAACTGTGCCGCAAGGTCTGCGAACTTATTTTCTTTTCAATACCAGCACGAAGGGCGTTCCGCTTTAACATGTTGTTTACACTTCTCGCTGTGTAAACCCGCCCTCCAGATCCTTCAAAAACGCAATCGTTCGTACGGTAAATCCCTTTGTAATACATAAGGTAATCGTAAGCTACAGGAGAAAGTATCGTCCTTCTGTCTTTTTTTCCTTTGCCACAACGTACGTAGATCGATTTCCTGTCCGGATCAATATCAATCCACCTTAGGTGGAGAAGCTCAGTCATCCTCAATCCCGCCGAGTAAAACAAAAACATGATCGCCCGGTGCTTCACGTTGTCAGTGTGATAGAACAAGGTCTTTACCTCATCATCACTTAGTATCGTGGGAAGTTTCCATTCCTTCCGCGGCCGCTCAGTATAATATACCCTGCGTTCGCCTTCCATCACCTGCTCCAGGTAAAATTTTATCGAATTGATCGCCTGGTTTTGTGTTGCTGTGCTCACTTTCTTTTCAGTGACGAGATACTGCAAATAGCCATGGACGATTTTTTCAGTGACCTCCTCCGGCTTTATAGGATGGATGTACATCAAAAACATCCGGAACTGTATCATGTAGTTGTCGTACGTCGCCTTACTGTATCGCATGCGGATGAGTTTCTCAGAGTAAGCATCAGGAATTATTACCGCATGCTTCGCCAGCGATGTCTCAGACAACGCGCAAGCATCATCAAATCCCTGAAGCTTGACTTCGTCGTTGGGACATAGAACATTGTAAAGATTCTTTAACGCGTCGGCGGTATACTTGATGTAAAAGCATCGAAGGCTCTTCGAATACTTCCGGTCGGTGAACTGCGATAACGACTGATACGCGGCAGCAGATATCCTTCCGCGGATAGCTACGCAAAGCGTATCACGGTGTACTAAAGGTTCGAGTGTTAACATGCATCGAACCTAAGATTTTATTTTTCTATAGTCGGTTATTAAACAGTTACTTTCGTTTACATTCATTTGTAGTCGTTTGTTGTCGAATGCACCGTTAATCGTTATCCTTTAATCGTGGTGCCCGCAGTCAATGGCTTTGGATAATGTAGCCTTTTTGTCCAGGCCAATTGAATTCCATAAAAAAACCTGTTATCCGATTATCTATTTTATAGGTAGGGGCTTGCTTCGTTCGTATGTCACGACAGAGTCGTGACCACTCCTCGCAATGACGTGGGACTATCCGACGGCTATTTCGATGAAACTCTCTTCGGAAAAGTAAGTTTCTCCAATGGTAACAAGCTCGTCGGCGGTGATGGAGTCGACGCGGGTGATGAGCTTTTGATAAAAATCGTTGGGTAGATTAAAAACGAGAATGTTCTTTACTTTATCGGCGTGAGCAAAAGAAGTGGTGATCTCCAGCTGCAGACTTCCAATAAAATGATTGCGCGCCGTCTCCAGCTCCGAGCTTCCGATTTTCTCCGTCCGGAGACGTTTTAGTTCTTTGCGGATCTCTTCAAAAGTGACATCAAGGTTCTCGCGATTCACGTCAGCACCAATCAGCATATAGTTACCTCTTACCATCGTGTGAACCGATGATGAGATCCCATACGAAAGTCCTTTTTCTTCCCTTATGTTCTTCATCAAACGCGATCCGAAATATCCACCGAGGATATGATTGAGAAATATGACGGCTGGATAATCTTCGTGTTGCCTTCCGATGGAGATTTTTCCTATGCGGACGGAACTTTGAACGCTACCATCTTTGGTGACGACCTGCCTCAACACGCCGTTTTTTTCTTCGCCGTTGTGCTGTGCAGTTCTTAATGTGTTCAAAGAAAAAGGCGCAAAGCTATCTTTAATGAACTGTTGATGCTTCTCGCTAACCTTACCAGACACGATGATGCAAGCACCGTTAAAAAATTCATTGTAATGGGCTACAAGAGTTTCCCGCGCGAGTGACGTGACTTCCGATTCTTCCAGCTCCTTTCCGTATGGATGTGAGTCACCGTAGATCTTCTTGCGAATAAGTGTTGATGCCAGGAAGCTTGTCTTCTCCTTGTTTACTTTCAGATTCTGCAGGTAAATAGATTTGATCTGGTCGAGCTCTCTTTCCGGGAACACTGATTCCTGAAGCAACTGCATCAGGAGTTGCAGAGAAGGTTCAAGGTTCTTATTGAGACTGTATAATGAAACAGAGACGAAGTCCATGCCAGCATTGATCTCGAGATGAGCGCCGTATCCATCAAAGAGTTCGGCTATCTCGAAACTGCTTTTCGCTTTTGTTCCTTTTGAAAGTAGTTGTGATGAAAAATAGGAAGCTCCCCACACTGTTTCGTACCACCGGCCAGCGGGAAATATCAGTTCTACTTTGCAAACTTCCTGTTCTCCTCCTAATACGAAATAAAGTTCAGCACCATTGCGCGTAGTATCCTTCTTCGGCTCGAGCAGAACAAAAGAAACAGATCGGTTGAAAGGGGGAACGAGGGTCCGGTCAAGCATCAGGATCAGTCCGTAACAGATTCTTGCCTATCTACGTTTGCTTCCGGGATTTGGAATAATAATGTAAACCGCAATGTTTCGGCAAGTGGACTCTCGCGCTTGTTGACGGGCACCAGGTAGGCAACGTCAATTCCGAATGACTTCCTACGAAAGCCAAGTCCAAGAGTCATGTATTTACGGTTTCCTTTGGTTTCGTGTTCGTGGAAATATCCAATTCGCGCGGCAAATACATCTTTGTACCAATACTCAGTACCAACAGAGATCATGATTTCGTGCATCTCTTCGCTGAATCCGTCGGGTGCATCCGTAAACGATCCGAACATTCCGCTAAGCAACGAACGGTCGTCGTCTTTGCCATAAATTATTGTACCATCTGTTGAGCGAATTGGAGGTGTTGGCACCATGAGTTTGTTGAAGTCCAGTATAAAAGTAAGCGAGTTATACGGATCAAGCTCCATCATATACGAGCCTCCTAACCGAAGGTTGGTAGGCAAAAAGTCTTTGTTCTGGTTGTCAGTATATGAAAGCTTTGCGCCGATGTTCGTGATAGTTGCGCCTAGCGATAGGGTGGAGGCTTTTGCTGTCTTCAGTTCTGTCGTATAAAAAGCCCCGATGTCGACCGCTACGCTGTGACCTGGTTTTGCATCAATACCTGAAAATGCGCCCGTGAGATTGGAATAGATGTAGCGTGCGGAAAGACCCATACTGAACTTAGTCGATAGCATTCTTGAATAGGTAGCATCAAATGCAAACTCGCGCGGGTTGAAATCCCCCAGCGGATTGTTGTTCGCGTCGCGGAAGCTGATATCGCCGAGATCAAAATACTTTATCGAAGCGCCAATGACCTGTTCGTGGTTGATCTTATAAAATCCGGAAAGATATGAAATGGACATATCGTTCACGATTTTCCCAAGCCATGGAGTATACGAAATGCTACCGCCGTACTTTTTGTCGATAAAAACAAGTTTGGCTGCGTTCCAATACGATGCGTTGGCATCAGCTGAAGTAGAGACGCCGGCATCGCCCAGTGCAGCATGACGTGCATCAGGAGAAATAGATAAAAAAGGAACTGCTGTAGTAATGGCATTCTGCGCTCCCAGCAATTCATCAGGATTACTAACAACCGTACCGCCCCCACCCTGGGAAAAACCGTAATGAACATTAATAAGGCCTAGGGCCAGCAGAGCAGCAACGCGATAATACATCAATGTTTTTTTCAAAGGCTCAAAGATAATTAATTAACGACAATAAGTTTTGTAACCCGCTCACTTTTAGAGCCATTCGTTAATGAACGAACGGCCAATCGGGCTAAGTATACACCCCCTGGAAGTTTTTTCCCAAAGTCCTCAAAGCCATTAATTTCCAATAATTCCACATAATAGGGGCTTGCTGGAATACTCAAATTATAGGCTTTTATTTCCTGACCAGTAATGCTATATATATGTAGAAGGGCCTCAAGGTCATCGCCCGATCGGTTGTGGGTGAAAAAAATCATAGTCTCATTTTCAAACGGATTGGGACTGTTTCCCAAAGATTCGATAATCAGGACCTGGCCATCCGTAACGAGAAAATCGACGGAAGCTTCTGCTGGATTATTGTAGGTATCCCACGCCTTCACTGTGATAGTATGCTGTCCAGGCACCAAGTCTTTCAATGGAAAGTTAACCCATCCAGTAGTGTAATCGTCGGTTTCGGTTTGGAAATAATCAGACAGCGCAAATACCCGCTCATCGTTGTTATCAAGGACTGCCACAAGCGAGTTGCCGATGCCGTAGTTTGAAATATTTATACCACTTGCATCCTGAAGTTTTACAATCAGGGATGTATTCGGATTAGTAACACCTCCATTGATAAAAGTGGTATCACCTACCCAGGCATTTATTACGGGAGGAGTATCATCGTCGGGAGGATTCTTTTCGCTGCCACCTATTTTGAAAGCCGACGATGCGCCGCCAGCATCGCGTTCCTTTTCAAGGTCGGAAGCATATAAGCTCAGCTTGCCTTCTCCAATATCATATGCGATATTCTTCGGTACGATGAACTGAAATTCAAAGGCACCCTCTTTCACCGAAGCCTTCCCGCGATAAAGCGTGCTGTTTCGTTCTTTGAATTTATAAGGGGGATCATTTTTTCCAATCGTGACAGATTCAACTTCTTTATCGAACAGTGTTGCTTCCAGAATTCCATTGAATGATGCAATTCTTGTTGCTGTTTCGTCCTGCACCTCACCACTTACAGTTACCAATGAAAGGGCCTTTAATGTATCTGATCCGGTTGATGTGTTGATCCCGCTGATAGAAATCGAATTAGTAGGTAGGGCAAGTGTTAATGAGGGATCGCCAAGCAAAGAAAAGTTCCGGTTCGATACTCCGCTCATGCTTGAGTTCTTCGTTCTCTTGAACACTTCTCCCAACGGGATGTACTTTCCTTGTTCCCGCTCGAACAGCGAGCTGTAAAATCCCTGGTTCAGCAGAAAATTCGTGGGTGAGTTTACCGGCCGTGCTGTTGTGACCAATCCGATAGTTCCTCCCTTTGGTTGAATGACAGTAAGCTCCGCACTGGAAACAATAGCTGGATCATCTTGTCGACCGAATTCACAAGTAGCGGTCACCATAAAGGGATAAATTTCATTTTCAAGTCCGGTGATATCTTCAACCGTAAATATTCTCTCGTCTGCAAGCAGTTTTTCGCTTCCGTGACCCGTGTAGTTAATTACGATAGAGCCACGTTCGAACCAACTCGTAATGTCTCTGTTAGCTTCCGGAATAACCTCTCCGCTTGGCTGGACGGTCTTTGTGTATGTTCCAAGGAATATCTTTTTTGTATCAAATGACGCGTTTACATTCTCGATGGATTCAGCCATTGTATTTGCCTGGTTCTGATGAGTGCTGGTAAATCCGTCTGAATTGCTTCCATCATCAGCGACAAACACAACATCCTTTCTCCATCTTCCAAAGTTTTTCTTGTTCGAGTCGTAGGCGATAATCTTGTCGACTACATTCTGAGCCTCCTCAATAGTTTTGACAGGAAGTCTGCCGACACCAATCTCCAGTGTATGGTTTTCAATGGGCCCTTCTCCCCAATTACCTTCGTTGTTTTCCAGAAAGGCAAAGTAATCATCCGACGAATATGTCTCTAGTGGTGCCAGCGAATTACGTGATTCGTAAGTAGGGACGAAGTTGGTATTGTTTGGCATCCGGTCTTTGTAGTCATATGATCCCTTTCCGACTATCAATAGAGCTTTCAATACGCCTGGATTCTTGTCGTGCATGTGTTTGACAAAATCGCGTATAGCACTTACATCCTGACGTCCCGATGAAAACTCATTGTATATTTCTTCAGGAGTAACAACAACCGTCGACCAGCTGCTGTGTGCCTGCCGGTGACTTGCTAAACGGTCTGCTTCACTCTTAAAAGTTGGATTTGTTACGACGATTAAGTTCACGGGGCCGATGCCGTGAAGATTTTGATTACCTACGTTTCCAATCAACTCGGGAGAAGGTACACTTGAATTGAAAACGACAAACTCCTTAAGCACATCACTTGTAGTGGAAAAGGTCGCTGTTTCTGATTCCAGGTTAAATGATTGATTTTTTATTTCCGAAGTATTTGTAATATCCCAGATAGAGCAATTCTCATTAACGCCTCCAAGAGCGTATTGTGAAATTGCATTGTCAAGACTTGATGAAGTAATGAATATGGTTTGATCGCCGTAAAGTGCCAGGTGACGCGAGAAATTTATCAGGAGGAAATCCAGAAATCCAACCGACTTGCCAGAGCTGGCCTTCACATATTGATACTGAACTTCTTGTGTAACTGCGCCTGGTGCGCTGACAGTATTCGCATCAATGGTTAGCGTATCACGTTTGTGTCTTCCTTTGATGCTGTATTGGGTATTCGAGATAGTAGGAACAACCTGCTCTCCGATTTGCGCTTTGTTGAACAGTAATTTGAAAGAAGAACCATTGAACGACTGTGCCATCACATCTGATACGATTTTAATCGATGAGTTTTCCCGCACGCCGCTTACATCAAAACGATATGCATAGCTGGTGACAAGATCATAACGTTCACCAAACCATTCGCGGCCCGATTGCAAATCATTGTACTCGTCGGCCTCGTGATATGCGTAGTCATCGAAATGCTGAAGGACAGGAAAAGATCCTTGTATGTTTTCTGATGCGGCGAGCCTCTTGCCATTGTCGGGTGATACGGTGATGAAGTAAAAGTTCTTCTCGCTGTATAGGTTGCTCTGATAGGAGAATATTTTTTTCTTTTGGTCGTAGCGAACGTTGTCGGCCCCTTCGGCAAAAAATAGGATATAGTCGTCCTTATCAAAAACACCGTCACTCTCACCACTCACAAATAAGGAGTTCTCCACAAGGTCTACTGGTCTGGCATCGCTGTTACGCTGAGATAGCATACCGCCTCCATATCCATAAATCCTGATTTTGCGGGGATCTGAGGCTTGGTCGAACCCCATTTTTCTGAATTGGTCGTAGGTGATCTTATAAACACCTCTTTTTTCAACCGCTACTTTGTACCAAGGTCCTGACTGCAGGACGGAAGACTGGCCTGCACATAGCGCGACCACAAGGCTTAAATAGCCCGCAACCAGCAATCGTATGGCGGAAAAGGATGGCAAAACCTGTGGATTCTAGCGCGAAATTAGCTCCTTATTTCGAAAACACCCGGACACCTAACGAGCCGGCGACGTACAAAAGTATGATTAGGGGTATGGCGGCAAACTGCATGACCGCCAGCAGTAATACAGAAAGGAGCAGGAAAGTAAACCTTACCTTGTTATCGGTCCAGGTGAAATTTTTGAATTTCAAGGCGAATAGCTCAAAACGGGAGACCAACAGCCCTGAAAAAATGATCGTTATTATCGCAAGCACTACCGGGCTGAATAAAACATCAAACATTGGGTAGTTCAGAAATGGAAGTCCTGTAATGAACAATGCATTCGCCGGCGTTGGTAAACC
>DATHIE010000519.1:0-21315 GCA_035316905.1 Chryseolinea sp.
AATGAAGGTGAATATCGGTGAGTTTTTGCATGAAAAGATTTGTCCACGTCGAAGGCATAGGCTCATCGTTGCCCGAATCCTGTCGTCGCATATGTTTATCGATGAACGCCGGGAACTGCTTCTCCATTTTTTTTACGTCCAAGGGTTCCTTGACAAGAGCGTACGTCCCAAACGAGTTGTTGCCGAAATTGGTCTCTAGTCCGCGCCGGCCATAAATGGTGGTATCGTTCAGCGTTGAAAACGAAACAAGGATATCAGGATGCCAATGAGACTGTTTTGGAAAATCCTTAAAAACGCCGCTTACCACCACATCGTATTTGTTTCCCACTTTTAGCGACTTTCCGAGCGCGCTTTCAGCCCCGAAGTATCTCTTTGCGGTCTCTTCAGAAAGCATAAGATTAAAGGGCTCGGTTAATCCTTTGTCCGCACTTCCTTCCACCATGGGAATAGTGAAGATCTTGAGGATTTCAGGCTCTGCATAGTATGCACCATCTTCGTTAAACGCTTTCTTTTCTTCAGCTCCTTCCTGTAGTGCGATGAGCATGCGAGTGTTCAGTATGCGGGCGACCTCCTCAAACTCGGGGAAATCATTTTTTAACAATGGCCCAAACGGCGGTGCCAGGTGACCCAGGTGTAAATTAACGGAACCATCAGGTGACAAAAAGTTTCGCGTTATCCGGTAGGTGCGATCGGCATTGGCATGGTACCGGTCATACGAAAGTTCATCTTTTATGAAAATGAAGATTAGCAGGCAGCAGCACATGGCGAGCGCCAACCCGAAGATATTTATGAACGAACTGAGTTTGTCGCGAAGAATCGCACGAAAAGCAATTTTCAGATAGTTTTGGATCATAAAGGGCAGGTTTTCAAAATTAACTCAACGAATTTCCAAACGTTACACAAAGATCATGCTTTTCACAAAAGGTTGCTTTAATAGAAGGAAACGCACGGCGTCATATAAAGTAGTGTTCAAAGTTGAGCATTAATGTCCGGAAAAAAGGCAAAAAATTGTTCTTACCCGGGCTCCGAATCTGCGAGCTCCGGTTTCTAAAAATTTCTACCTTCACAAATAAGTGAAAAGCATGAGACTTCTGAAATCCCTACAGTTTTGTCTGTTATTTTTTTTCGTCCTCACAGTGGTACCTCAGTGTTTCGGACAAACTACGTATTGTAACCCGATGGATATTGATTACAAGTACAATTACGAACAATTAAACGACAGCATTTCTTATCGCTCGGGGGCCGACCCGGTTATTGTAAATCACAAAGGTGAATTTTTTCTCTTTGTGACTATCTCTGGCGGATACTGGCATTCGAAAGATCTTGTTAACTGGACATACATCATTCCCAATAAATGGCCCATGGAAGACATGTGTGCTCCGGCTGCTATGTCAGTCAAAGACACCTTGTATTTGTTTCAGTCCACATTCGAGCAGCGTCCCATCTTTTATTCACTCGAACCGGAAAAAGGAAGCCTTCTTTTTTATAACCGCTGGCTGCCGCGGTTGCCAACTGAAGTCGGACCTTGGGATCCGGCGTTGTTCTACGATGAAGAGCTAAACAAATGGTACATGTACTGGGGATCTTCCAATGTCTTTCCGCTTTACGGCAGCGAATTGGATAAGCACAAGAGATTGTCATATAAAGGTCAGTATAAACCCATGCTCTTTCTTCAACCGGAGGAGCACGGGTGGGAAAGATTCGGACGTGATCATCGCAGCAGCATCAAGCCATTCATGGAGGGTGCCTGGATGACGAAGCACAATGGCAAATACTATTTGCAATACGGCGCTCCCGGAACCGAGTTCAACGTTTATGCAAACGGAACCTATGTTGCCGATCATCCTCTCGGCCCGTTTAAGTACGCGCCATACAATCCTGTGTCATATAAACCAGGAGGATTTGTTACAGGGGCTGGTCACGGAAATACGTTCAAGGATAATTATGGTAACTACTGGAACACAGGCACTCCCTGGATTGCTGTAAACTGGAACTTCGAGCGGCGTATTGCCATGTTTCCGTCGGGGTTCGATAAAGATGGCCAGATGTTTTCAAACACCAGGTTTGGAGACCTTCCTCATCGGCTGCCTAAAAACAAGTGGGAAAATAAAGATGAGCTTTTCACCGGATGGATGTTGCTTTCTTACATGAAGCCGGCGACCGCTTCATCGAGTCTTGATACTTTTAAAGTGAAGAATGTTACGGATGAAAATCCCCGAACGTTTTGGGTAGCTAGTCAACACAAACCAGGCGAGTGGGTGACTGTCGACCTTCAGAAAGAGCATGAAGTAAAAGCTCTTCAGGTTAACTACACTGATTACAAGTCGGATATCTTTGATAACGATCCTGCCAGGGTTTATACACAGTTCATGATTTATCACTCATTGGACGGAAAACAGTGGGAGGTTTTAACAGATCTCACCAAGGAGAAGAAGCGCGACCGTCCCAATGCTTACATTGAATTGCAGAAACCCGTTCGTACCAGGTTCATTAAGTATGAGCATGTATACGTTGCTTCACCAAAGCTTGCCATTAGCGATATCAGAGTTTTCGGAAATGGATACGGTCCGCTACCGAAAACACCTGGAAAATTATCGGCTAAACGAGACGTTGATACACGGAACGCATTTGTGAGCTGGGAAAAAGTGCCGGGGGCAGTAGGCTATAATATCCTGTGGGGAATATCAAAGGACAAGCTGTATCAGACGTATCAATTATTTGCCGATCAACCGAATGTCTTTGAAATTCGGGCGCTTTCAAAAGGTGTTGAATATTATTTTGCGATCGAAGCATTTAACGAGAACGGTGTATCCCAAGTGAGCGAAGTTGTTCACATCAAATAGCTTTTCGAATTTTAATCATGGGGCTGTGTCAGAAGTTATAAATGATAAAAAAGTCTTTTCGTTGCTTGAAGTTACTCTCAGCATAAAAAAAACTATTCAGGAAAGGTATCAGCGTTCGTTCTGGGTAAAGGCGGAGATGAACAAGCTTAACCATTATTCCTATTCAGGACATTGTTATCCCGAACTGGTGGAGAAGATCGATGGTAAAGTTGTCGCTCAAATGAAAACCAATTTGTGGAAAGATGATTATTTGCGGATCAATGCAAATTTTCTCCACACGTTGAAAGAGCCGTTAAAGGATGGTATCAACATCCTGTTCAATGCAAGCGTGAGTTTTGATCCTGTCCACGGTCTAGGTTTGCGAATCATCGACATTGATCCGGTATTTTCGTTGGGTGAGCTCGAACGGGAGAAGCTGGAAACCATCGAGAAACTGAGAAAGGAAGGAGTGTTTCATTCAAACAAAGATCTTTCAATGCCGCTTCTTCCTCAGCGCATTGCAGTGATATCGGTAGAGACCAGCAAAGGCTACGCGGATTTTCTAAAGATCATTGCAAATAATACCTGGGGATACCGGTTCTTTTGTTTTTTATTCCCCGCATTATTGCAGGGAGATCGCTCCGTGGATTCTATACTCTATCAATTAAGAAGGATTCGACGGGTAAAACACCACTTTGATATTGTCGCCATTGTGAGAGGGGGTGGAGGAGATGTGGGGTTATCATCCTATAACCATTATTCATTGGCAAAGGAAATCTGCCAGTTTCCCATTCCCGTGTTGACAGGCATCGGGCACTCTACCAATGAGACCGTTGCCGAGATGGTCGCCTTCAAGAATGCGATCACTCCAACGGAACTCGCAGATTTTCTTATTCAGGCGTTCCACAATTTTTCTGTGCCCATTCAGCAAATGCAGGAAACACTGGTCTCGTCAACGACCGGCATATTGGCCGACGAAAACTCAGCATTGCTCGGCTCCGCTCGCCTTTTTAAGTCCGTTACAAACCAGCTATTGATTCATGACAGCCACAAGTTAAAAGGGTTAGCGCGTTCCGCAGCCCACCATCTAACGTATTACTTCCAAAAGAAAAAAAAGCTTGAAACAGATTGCCAGAATCACATTAGGAAAAGCGCAATTTTATTCCAAAAGAACAGGACAGGGGAGTTGATGAATGTTGAGAAAAGCATAAACCTGATGGATCCCATTAATATTATCAGAAGAGGATTTACCATTACACTAAAGGATGGAAAGGCTATAACGAGCCTGGCCGATGTCAAACCCGGTGACAAAACAACGACGATAACTGTTGATGGAACCATTACCAGCGAAGTAGTGAACATTAAAAGGAACGAAACCACATGAGCGAAAAAATCACATATACGCAGGCATTCGAGGAGCTCCAAGCTATTGTTGAAGAGATTGAGAACGGTCAGATCTCCGTGGATGAGCTTTCAGAAAAAGTAAAACGCGCCACGTTCCTTATTAAACTTTGTAAAACCCGCTTGACAACGACTGAGGAGGATGTGAAGCAAATACTCAAGGAGCTTGAAGACGGGGAGGAGTGAGAAGATGAGAAGGGGAGGAGTTGAGAATTTGAGGAGATGGCATCCTTCGAAGAGGGTTAAATTAACTTATTCAAGAACGATTCACCATTTAAGGTATGAAGAATAGCATAGTCATCTTGGTCATGGTTTTCGTTTTGTGTAATGCATGCCAACAAAAAAGAGATAAAATCTCCGATTTTTTAAAAGGACTCGACACAACCTTCATAGTCGACGAAAATGGAAAGAAATGGACATTAATTTCCGATCCTAAAAGCAAATTACAATTCACTAAGATTGAAGACATCGATAATTCGATAAATGGTTTCGTCAAGTATCACTATAGCTTATTTAACGGTGATTTTGTTTATGATCAGTATGGCACTATTTCCAAAGGCATTTATAAGGAAGTATATTTTAAGAATGAGATTCGAGTTTATATCAGTGACGATACTCTGAACGTAGGGGATCAGTTTCATGGAACCGCCTGGTTTGGAAAACCTCCGTATAGAATTGAAGTATAAGAGCCAGCTAGAACAGTCATAAAGATTAACAATCGCGACGACACCGGAACCTTTGAGTTTATTTGTAATGAGGAGGGATTGTTTGAATTTAGGGGAAAGATTGTTTATGATTCTGTTCAATCCGTTCCATTTGAATACAAATTTCTTGTTGTGAGAAAGGATCGAGGCTAACGGCTCCTGAAGGGATTCAAACTTAATAGCCGGCCCCGATTTATGGTAGCGCAGCTTCTCCTCTCCTCAACTTCTCAACTTCTCCTCTCCTCAAATTCTAACTACCGGAATGGAAATCCGATGTTTACATAGCCATATATCCGGTCCGATTGTCCGCAATACATTGTTGAGATAGAAAGCGGTCCGATACCGGAATCATATCCGACAGAAAGCGCCGCTCCGGAAAGGAAGTTATCAATCGAAATATCCTTATCATCGCGAAGGTAATCGTAGACCGCTCCGTTTAGCCGAAGCGTTGTGTAAAAACTTCGTGTGATCTGATATTGAAGGCCCACCATCAGTACGCTTACATTGTTCGT
Organism: Chryseolinea sp.; assembly: GCA_035316905.1. Classification (GTDB taxonomy): domain Bacteria; phylum Bacteroidota; class Bacteroidia; order Cytophagales; family Cyclobacteriaceae; genus Chryseolinea. Next base: position 5,440 of record DATHIE010000519.1, read on the forward strand.
GTTAAGGGCGTATTCAGGCAATCCAGCAAACGGGACCTGATTTCTCACAAAGTCATTGATTCCACCGATATTGAAAAAATTGAAATACGCGTCTTCGCCCTTAAAATTAATTGCAGTGTTGAACTGGGTTAACAATGTGAGTTTTCGGGACAAAGGAGTGAAATTTTCCACCTTGAAGTGGAACTGGATGAAGGGGTCAAGATCCAGAGAGTCGGTTTTAACGGTTTCCGTTCCATCGCGTATGGTGATCGCGGTTGGGTTCTGGTTGTAGATCACTCCAAACTTGCCGTCGACACGCCATCCGCGGGTGGAAAAATTCCTTTTGTTGAGGGTATTGTGTTTGTAATACAGATAGCTGTGCAAATAAGTATTAGCGCCCTCAAAGGATGTTATACCGGAAATCTTTGGCTTGACCTTGAAGTTCTCAAGCATTGTTCCAATGCCCAGGGCTGAACTGAATCCAAAAGTTCGCTGTAGCTTTAGATCTATCTGAGGATTATAGGAACGGTACAAATACAGCTGCTCAAAATCTTGATAGATGGGAAATTTGAAACTCTCGTAATAGAGGGAGCCAATAAAGTTGATTTCGTCCTTCGAACCAAATGCAGTATTGTGCTCAAGTAAGATCCGGAAGTTTTCGCTGATATTTATTTTGGCCGTCGATTTTGACCGGTCAATTATAAAGTTTTTTATTTCGCCACCCAGGATCAGCGCAACATTGCTAAACGTATGATAATGTATTCCCGCCTTGAAATGTGTGAGGGGACGTTCAACAACGTTAAAGTCCAGTATGGCGTGTCCTGGTGCCTTTTGAGGTCGCCATTCGTAAGCGATTCTGCTGTAATTACGGGACCCATATACGCGCCGGATGGCTTCGGCGACTTTAACGCCATCATAAGTTTTCCCGAGCTCCAACGCAAGCCGGTTCCTGAACGATGTTCTGGTGGTATTTTTCAATCCGTGAATTCGAATGCTGTCAACAGTGACAGTCCTTGTTTGTGGCAGTCGGTTTTTGATAGGTGCATAGTCCGGGTAGATTGCGCGTAATGAATCCGCAATTCTCTTAAAAGTCGGATAGTACCTGTCGCCGGTTTGTTTGCCGATAGCGATTAAACTATCTGCACTGCTGAAGCTGGCGGCTGAGAATTTTTCAACCCGTGGTTGTATCAATAGGTCACACAACTTTAATTGTTGTCCAAAGTCGTCAGCATCTTTATAGAAACCTATTTGATAGAGAATATCAATAGCGGTGTTAAGATCTTTAGCCTTCAGCAAACCTTGTGAAAGATTGACGCCAATAATATAGTCAGCGCCCATTGCCTTAACATCACTAACGGGAAAATTTCGCACCACACCACCGTCTATAAGTTTGGTGTCTTTGTAATCAATGGGAGTAAAGACGGATGGCAGGGCCATACTTGCCCGAATAGCCGTTACGAGTTCGCCTTGGTCGAGCACCACCGCTTTTCCTGTACTGATATCCGTTGCTATGCATTTGAAGGGTATGCTGAATTTTGAAAAGTCTTTGATGTCATAAACGGGAAGGAACAATTCCTGAAACTTTAGCCAGATCTCCTGTCCTTCAATGATCCCGGTTTTTATCTTAAACTTTCCGTTCTCAAAGGGAACTTCAACAGCATAATTATCGAACTCAGTTTTTTCGTCGATGTTGACGTTGCGAATGGAAGGTTTTCCTGAGAAAAGAACGTTCCAGTCGATATCCCGCGCGATCTTTTCGATCTCCTTTCCGGAATACCCGGCTGCATATAGCGATCCCATGATGCTACCCACACTCGTCCCGGTAATACAGTCAACCCTCAGGCCGGCGCTATCGATGGCTTCAAGAATACCGATGTGGGCAAGACCTTTCGCTCCTCCGCCACTCAACGTCAACCCAATTTTTGGCTGGCTCCATGCCTGTGTGGTGATCAGAAGCAGCAGGCCAAATAATATCCATTTCCCCATCAAAGCCCAAAAATTTGGAAAAAAGATAAGCTTTTTTAAGCTGAATACGTTGTGCTTTTCGGCAACCCGCACGGCACATGTTACAAACTGAAAGAGAATTTCGAGTAATGAGCGCGTTCCTCGCAGGGAGTGAATACCACTATTGATATTCTGTAGGCAGGTCGTTGTGGGGAATAGCGGTCTCAACGAAACGCGGTACCCACCAGGATTTTCTTACCTGGTTAAGTGCGATAATTTGAACTCTGTTCGGCGCAACCATGCTAACGTTAATGATCTTTTTTGCTGTGAGGTCTGACTTGACCTGCAGAAACATCCATACAAGATCAACTTTCGGCCCTAGATAAATAGTCTTGATTTCGTCGATGAGTTCATCAAGCCTCATTGCCTCCCGCACTTTTAGCCTCGAAATAATAAATGTACTTATTGCATGATAATGTGACTTAAGTAAATAGACACCAGGCTTGTGATCTGGTCTTGTGGCTAGGATTACGTCACGCTGTGTTGAGTCCATCGTATTAATCGGGTGCAACATTTCAAAGCTACTGAAAGGGTTCGATGGTCCGGCTGGATTCGGCACTTAGTCGACGGCCGGATGATGATTAGCGTTGCTTTGTCGACGAGTGGTGTTAGTCCACACTTTGATTCAATGAATAATGATCAATGATGAATGGGGATGCTTGCCCGATGCAGTCGTTCATTACGTGATGACGTTAAGACATCCGGTATCAAAGCAGAGTCTCCCCCGAGAACTCGGGGGGACTCTGCTTGATCTATAGACTGAAGATGATTGTGGACTCAATACTCAATTATTTTCTGCTAGCCTATTCCTCTATTTCGTTGTCTAAGTAAGAAATTGTTACCTGTTTCCGATGTCCGTAAGTTTTTCGATATCGTTGTTGATCGATAAAATAAGCAAACTCGTAGCGGTACAGAAAACAGGACTGGTTATACAATGATGTCCATTCCAGCTGCCGTCATTATTCTGGATATTCAGCATACGGCCGCTGATGTTGTCATACCATTTCTTCCAGTCAGTGTCTTTCCCGATTACCATGCTCTCGCCTGTTTGCAGGTAACTGAGAAATTCTTCTCCACCATTGCTTCCGAAGCCATCCATCACATCTTCACGCTGAGCGGCATCTTTGGCGGAATTATAGACTTCGTATGCTGTAGAATACTTCATTGCATCGTCTTTATTAAATCCGATTTTTTGAAGATTTTCTGCAGATGCCGGAGCGCTTTGAGCTAATCGTCCATCGCGTTTGGCTTTCGAAACCTCTTCCTCGACACGCCGTGCTTCTTTAGCGCTGGCGCGAGCTGAGCCGGAGACCGAATAAAGCATCACGCCAGCTCCCATATCCGTCTTTACATCTCCCGTCTTTACATCATAATTGTTTTTTTGAGCAACACGGAAACGATCGAGAGCTTCTTCATTAACGTCAGCACCTTTAGTTTGCGCTGACTCTAGTGCATTAGCGGCAAAAGAAGACTGAAGTACACCGGCCCAGCCAGCGCCGACTATGTTTCCGTTGCCATCATGTGCACGTTGAATCTTTGCAACGCAAGTGTTAAGATTTTTTTGGATTCTTTGTTTAAGACCGGGATCATGATCGGCGTAGTCAAGCACATTAGATAGAAACTGCGCGGTAAGAATTACGTCGATGTTCGCACCCAGTTTGGTTTGGATTTGTGTACCAGTTTGCTGGGTGATGTTATAGCTATCGGACGAAGAATTTTCTGCGGCTTGTAAAAGGTAGTTAAGCGCCCGTCGTAACCGGACTGAATATTCTCCCTTCGACAGCGTTGTACCACTTCGAAGCAACGCCATGGATACCATGGCCGTTGTGGCTGGATCGGCTTCAACAGCAAGCGGATCACGAACGTCCTGATGTGCGTGACTTCCTGCACCCCAGCCGCCATTCTTGTTTTGGGCAGTTGCGATCCACGAAAGGCCGCGATCAACCGACACCTGCACTTTTTCCGGAGTTTTATACGCCGAATTCAATTCAGAGGATTCTTCACCCATAACAGTCCGAAACACACAACCCTTGGGAGGGACAAAAGGAACAGCTTTCTTCTTCGGTGTTCTTGTATTTCGAAAAGTGAATCCGAACAACAAGATCGCACCTACCGCGATTAAAGTCAGAAGCGAAAATTTCCACGATTTCATAGTAGTGTTATTATTTATTGTACTTATGATGAAGCGCCGAGATCAAATCCATAAGCCAAGCCCAACTTTATTTCGGCTACCTGGGTACCTGGGTGCCTAGCTACCTAGGCACCCAGGTACCTTTAACATTCATTCTACGTCTAAAAAATATCAGCAACTACAATGAATTCGCGGATCACCTTTTTCACTTAGTAAAGACGCCTCCCGGCTTAGGGATGGTTTTAAGACCGTGCGCGAAAAACCGTATACTTGATGAATGAAGGCGTTTATTGAGAGTCGTCCTTTGATTATCTTTCTGAACATAAAAACACTTCATCATGGCATCCAGGCGTATAATTAAGATCACGTTTCCAATCCTGCTTCTGGCCGGCATTTACTTTCTGGGTCCCGTACCGGAAAAACCAAAATACAGTCTTCAGATGCCTGGGGTTCCTTCGGATCCTGACGAGTTGGAGAGATATGTTGCGCAGCAGGAAGCAAAACATAAAGTCAGGCCTGGTTGCGAGGCACAGATCGCCTGGAAGGACACGACCAGGATGAAGACAGAATATGCTGTTGTCTATCTACACGGGTTTTCTGCGACGCAGATGGAAGGCGACCCTACGCATCGGCGCTTTGCAAAGGAGTTCGGATGTAATCTCTACCTTGCAAGGCTGGCCGATCATGGCGTAGATACAACGGAATCTCTACTGTACTATACACCAGACCGTGTCTGGGAAAGCGCAAAAGAAGCATTAGCTATCGGCAAGCAGCTTGGCGAAAAAATCATAGTAATCAGTACATCCACTGGGGGCACGCTCGCCCTAAAGCTTGCAGCCGAATATCCAGACGACGTTGATGCCTTGATCAATCTCTCACCTAACATCGCCTTGCGCCATCCTGCCGCTTTTATTTCCAATAATCCCTGGGGGCTACAGATAGCACGTTTAATAATGGGAGGAGATTACAACGTGTCAGATGCGACTGAGGCGGAATCAAAATACTGGACAAAAAAATACAGGCTGGAGGCAGTTACGCAAATGGAGCAATTGCTTGAGACCAGTATGTCGAAAGAACTTTTTCAAAGGATCAAACAACCTTCTCTCACCGTCTACTATTACAAAAACGAAGAAGAGCAGGACCCGCAGGTGAAGGTGAGTGCCATGATTGAAATGAATGAACAGCTGTCGACACCGGCAGACCTTAAAGAAGCGGTGAGCGTACCAACTGCGGGTGCTCACCCGCTCGGCTCGGGATTAGCGTCAAAAGATGTAGAAGCCGTGTATGCAGAGATTGAAAAATTCGCAGTTGAAAAACTGAAGCTGCCAAAGACAAATTGATCCCTTTGTTTAACGAGTTGTGAGAAGTTGAATAGCCCTTTCCAGGTCATCAGGTGTATCGATGCCGAACGTTTCGGTCAGGGTCTCGGCGATGGATATCTTGTATCCATTTTCAAGCCAGCGCAGTTGTTCCAATGATTCTGCTTTTTCCAACGAAGAAACAGGAAGCCTGGTAAGCTGCTCAAGAATATCCGACCTGTAAGCATACATTCCAATGTGTTTATAAAATTTGTGCTTCGATAGCCAAACTTCTTCAGGGGTGTTTCTTATATGAGGAATAGGTGAGCGACTGAAATACAAGGCTTCATCACCTTTACTGATGACGGCCTTCACAAGATTTGGATTAAAAAGCTCTTCATTCGTTGTAAGCGCCTTTACCAACGTTGCAATTTCAGTCGTGCCATTCAACTTTGAAGCGAGTAAATCGATCTGTGAAGGCTGAATAAATGGTTCATCGCCTTGAATGTTGATGACATAATCAAACTTTTCCGCCTGCTGAGTGAGGGCCTCGTAACATCGGTCTGTTCCGCTGACGTGACTTTCCTTTGTCATACATACCAGGCCCCCAAATGTTCGCACATGATCATAGATTTCGCGGTGATCGGTCGCTACGACTACTCTGGATACTGATTGGGCCTTAGATACTTGTTCGTAAACGCGTTGGATCATCGACTTTCCTTTTATATCGACGAGAGGTTTTGCGTGAAAACGCGTCGACGCATAGCGGGACGGGATAAGTCCAATGATTTTCATTTTCCTACAATTTGTTTTACCTGAAGACTGGAACCGGTTTCGCTCAAAACTTCAACGGATTCACCTTTTTCGACATATTCACCCCTCGTAAATGCATCGTACAGTTGTCCCTCAATGACTACTTTTCCACTTGGACGTAGTACGGTTTCGGTTACACCTTTTTTGCCCTTCATGTTTTTCTGGTTAAAGCTCGCGTTATATCCAGCGGCGCTATCCTGAGTGTCAGTCAACGCAACCCGCTTGTATAATTTAGTATTTGCAAGACGCGCTCCTCCGACGAAAAGAAGCACCACGCCACCCAATAATCCACCAACAGCCGCAGAAAATGCAAATACGATGTCGTTCATAGGAACGAATTCAAAATCAAAAGCATCATTGTTTAGCATTATCAATACCAGCGACATTATCGTAACAGTAATTCCCGCAATGCCGGCGACACCAAACCCAGGGATTACAAATACTTCGAGGCCGATGAGCATAAGACCAATGAAGAAAGCGATTATTTCCCAGTTTTCCGCAAGGCCATTGAGATAGTAGGGAACAAGATATAGGACGAGAGCGACCAATGCTACGAGTCCGGCAAAACCCAGTCCCGGTGCTTGCATCTCGAAATAGATCCCTCCGATAATGGCTAGGATAAGAAGTCCGCTAAGAAAAGGATTAAGGAAGAATTCGATGACCTTATCAGCGCTGCTCAGCGAAAAACGATCCAGCTCATAGTCTGCGATGTTGTTTTTCTTAAGGATTTCCTCAATGGATTCAACCTTGCCTTCACAATAGCCATAGCGTATAGCCTCTGAGGTGGAGAAAGTGATGACCTGACCTATTTTTTTTACACTATCGATTTGTACCTGTTCGTCAACCATGCCTTCCGCGATAGTTGGATCACGTTTATTTTCTTCTGCCGTTGACCGCATGATCGACCGCATGTATGACTGATATTTATCGGGTGCTTTCTGGCCGCTGCCATCCACTACGGTAGCGGCGCCAATGGTTGCTCCGGGAGACATATAAATGCTATCGCAGGCGATCGATATAAGGGCACCCGCCGACGCAGCATCGGAATTAATGAATACCCAGATCGGATTTTTGAAACCCATGACTTTGTCGACAATATCTTTTGCGTCAGTGAGCACGCCCCCGTAAGTATCCATTTCAATGATGACAATGTCTGCCTTTGTTTCTTCGGCATGTTTGAGGGCCAGGTCGACATAACGGGTGACGCGTGGGTCGATCTCGGTCTTTATTTCCATAACCATGACGTTCTTTTTTTGAGCAAAGGCCGTTAACGATAGCCAGCTGAAAAACAAAATGACCAACAATCTCTTGAAAATGTGCATAGCGCAATGGGTTAATTAGAGAGTTCCGTGATCCACAACTCATTCGGGAGTATTCGAACGACATCAAGGAATCCCGAAACCTGTTTTACATTGCATAAAATTAAGCTTTATACCGGTTGGCACGCAGCGTTCAATTTAACTTTTCGCATGTTTTTGAGGGTGTAATCTGGAATACATTGACATCGCCCGGCACCGGGGTCCTGTTACTGGAGGTACGTGACAGTGCACGAAAAAGGGTAGCCTTTTCCGCCCTTGAATGTAAGACAGGAGAATTCATCTGGCGAGAGAAGAGTTTCGATGAGCCGTGGTGGATCAGCCTGGGTGCCGTTTCGGATGACGTGGTGATTTTTACGATCTATTTGGAAACCAATAATCCAGACAAAAAGGGTGTGTTTGCCTACCATATCCGTGATGAAAAGATGTTGTGGTGGCATAATGATTTTTCCCTCGTTTCTCTATCAAACAAAACCGTTGAAGGAGTCTCGTCGAAATATGGTTTTAAAAATGTTACCCTTGATATTATCACCGGACAGGAGACTTCCGGGGCACATCGGGAGCAGGAGGGTAATGATCCTGTAATCCGTCCGCATCAATACCTTCCGGATCATCGTTATTTCGACACGGTTAAAATATTTTTAGAGCAAAAATTCAATTTGTCGCCGGTTATTGCGTTGGAATACCTGGAGCACGATTCCATCGTATTTATTTCCTTTTATGTTCAGGAGAGTGAATTGGCCAACTATTTGTTTATGATTTCTGCCGATGGCAATCTCCTAATGAAAGAAAAACTAGACGAACAGCTCAAAGGAATCGGCCTGGGTACTTTTTTCATCCTATCGAGTTGCGTATTTTTCGTGAAGAATAAGGGAGAGTTGGTAAGCTACAAGATCGTATGATTAACGAACTAATTATAGTGGGTGTCTCATTTTTTCACCCACACGTCCTACAGGATTCCACAGGAACAGAAGTGATTAATGGAAAGGTATTTGTAATCCATCAGGTAGGGGAAAAGGAAACATTGTACGGCATATCGAGGCGCTACGGCACCACCGTGGATGCTATCCTGCAGTACAATCCTACTGCCGATGGAGGCTTGGAAATCGGACAAATACTAAAGGTACCTTATGTGCCTAAAAGTCCTCAAAAATCACCTGCTGGTGGTACAGTCCATGTTGTCGCTGCCAAGGAGACGATGTTTTCAATTTCGCAAGCCTACGAGGTTTCGATAGATGAAATAAAACAATGGAACAATCTCGCAGATAATTCCCTGTCGATTGGTCAGGAACTGGCGATCAAAAAAAGCAGCTCGCGAAATGTTACACCAACGACAACGACCTCTTCTAAAGGGTTCCATATTGTTGGCGCCAAAGAGACTATGTTCTCAATTGCTAAGCAACACGGCGTTACAATCCAGCAAATACAAGAATGGAATAAGCTGGAAGGAAACGAAATAAGTATCGGCCAGGAGTTGCGTGTTGCCCCTCCTCAAAATGAGCCCGTTAGGACCGTGGCAGCTCCTGTTGTAGCCACCACCGCATCCAAAAAAGATGTCGTGACACAAACGGCACAGCCTAGAGTTGAAGTAAAAGAGCAGACGATCAGGATCTCTGAGGGTGTAAAGAACACCGACGAAATCTCCCAGAATGGACTAGCTGAATTGATCGAAGGAACTGAAGGAAACAGAAAATACCTTGCCCTGCATCGGACAGCACCGGTGGGAACGATATTAAAAGTGCGTAATGAAATGAATAGCCGTGAAGTATTTGTCCGGGTTATGGGGAAGTTGCCTGACACGGCATTAACAGACAAACTGGTTATAAAGATTTCAAAGTCCGCGTATGACCGGCTAGGTGCGATAGACCAGCGATTCAGAGTGGAAGTAACCTACTACAAATAAGGGCGCAACCTGCTGGTCTTTCAGGCAGATGATGCAGATTGATTTACGCGGATTTGCGCAGCACAAATCTGCGAAATTAGCGTGCCTTTTGATCTGCGAAGATCAGCGGGAAAACACCAATCTTGTCCACGTTTTTTTGTGTTGCATGGAATGAACTGTAAGTCCGGATTTGGCCGTGCACGATTTCGCGTCAAGCCTTGACATCCTTACTAAGCCAGGCCTCGAGTCTTCGATTCATAACGCCATACCACAATGGTGGCACAAGCGCCAATATAATCATTGTCGAATAGCCAAACGGTAGTTGTGGACTTTCTTCATGATGATCCAATACCTGATACCTTTTGTGAGCGTACACATGATGATCGGAATGTCGTTGCAACTGGAAAAGAAAAAAATTGCTTAGCAGATGACTGGAATTCCACGAATGAAGTGGATTTACCTTTTCATATTTTCCAGGTGAGGTCTCCCGTCTCAAAATACCATAATGTTCAACATAGTTTACAAGTTCGAGAAGTGTAAATGCTAAAACACTTTGTGAGAAAAAGAAAAGTGGGATCTGCCAATACTCTCCGTTCCTGCTGAATAGAAGCGTAAGCGACGCGCAAAGTAAAAGCGGAAAAATTGCACACCAAAACATTTCGTTTTTCGCACTAAGAGGTGAAAGCCCCTTCTTTCTCAGTCTCTCCTTTTCAAGTTTCCATGCATGAACATAGCCAACAAAGACAGACCTTGTCCAAAATGAAAAGAAGTTTTGGTCGCGGCGTGCTGTTGCTGGATCTTCTGGAGTCGCGACTGATACATGATGCCCTCTGTTATGTTCAATTGTGAAATGCATGTAACAGACCGTCATAAGGAGCAGTCTTGCATAAAGTCTTTCCACGGCGGACTTTTTATGACCAAGTTCATGGGCCACAGTAATACCAATTCCTCCCGTCAGAAGCGAAAAGCTCACAACGAATCCAATCCATTCCCAAACAGTACTCATCCTGCCTGTGGTGACAACATATGCACCCCAAATTATCATTGCGAGTTGAAGATAGGTCCACAAGTAGATGACAAAGCGGTAATAAAATTCTTCTTCCACGTGATTCATTTCGTCGTCGGGGATGTTTGCAGGATCGGTGCCAATCAACTGATCCAACACGGGGAGGATGACGAAAGCGAATATCAGGGCGAGGTAGTTCCAAAGGCCGCCAAGGTAGAACCCAGTGACCACGAGACCGGGGATTATGAATGCTGCGTAAAAACCAATGCGCCGGGCGACCGAAACCATTCCCGAATTTAGGAAAGCTGTCCGTCTGTTAGTGATTGGTTATTAAATTATTTCGGTCAGATAAAGCAGGAAATCCGTCGTCTATTCGACTGACACCATTTGGAAAAGGTATTTCTTCTCGAGTGAATCGTTCCTGTTTGCTTCCACCAAATAAGACTTGTTTTCCTCGAGGAATTCGTTGTATTGCATTACGACCAAATCGTAATCTTCGCGGTAGTTGTTAACGCGTTCATCGGCGAGCCGAATATCTTCTACAAGTTTCTGCAAGGTGGTATTTTTGGAAAAACCCGCAGTTGTCTCAGCAAGACTGATGAGTTCGCGAACCAACGTCGTTGACGCAAAGTCATACTCTTCGACTACATCTGCATTGCCCATTGACTTTTGGGTATAGCGAAGTCTGGTCAACTGGTCGAGCTGCTCTTCATATTTTGTTATTTGATCGCGGTCATCAGTGGTGATGACCAAAAGTTCGTGAAGCAGGTTATGCATCGACTTGATCTTCTGATTATCGTCGTTGATCATCACGTTCCATGACTGAAGCATGCTATCCTGAAATGCCAGATACCGGTCCGTAAGCGAATCTGCTTTGGTAAAAGCTGCATCTGAAGAATTAGCCTTGTTCTCACCACAACTCATCAAAACTGCACCACCAATAACTATTATAACGCCAGCAACGATTTTTCTCATGATTTTAGTTTGGGCTCTAGTGCGAAATACGTGGTTACGGGACAAAATGTTATCCGGGTTTTGCCCGATTTGTCAGGCATGTATGATTTTTTTGATTTTATAAGGGTTTGAACTGCTCGAAGGCTTCCTTGCAATCGAAACAGTAGTGTATCGAACGGCAGAGGGTGGGACCGAACAGATTCCGTATCTCCGTATTCGTGCTGTTGCACTGGGGACAGGCGGCGTGTTCCAGAACGTCGATGTCGCTGATAATTTGAGAGGTTGGGGGAGGAGCAAGGCCAAACTGCTTCAGAGCTGCACGGCCTTTTTCAGACAGTTTGCTGGATGACCAGGGATCGCGGAAGCTCACTTTCACGTTTACATTCCTGGCGTTATGTTCCCCTAGTACGCGAACGATATCTTCCTTCATAATGTCAAGAGCGGGACACCCCACGAAGGTCGGAGTCATTTCAACATCTATCTTTTCACCGTCCACGACTACACTTGTGATCACCCCAAGATCTACCAGAGATAACACTGGGATCTCTGGATCCTTCACTTCTTCGAGCCACCGGTAAACATCTTCCACTGTCATATGCAACACATGCCCTACTTGTAGACAATATCAAAAGAATTAGGAATTATTTGATTCAGGTGATGCTTCATGTGCTTCACATAGTCTTCCGCCAGCCACTGAAGCGAATGCAGCTGTTCTGTTGTGCGTCCCGTATTGCAAGACTTATCGTAGTTGTTCACTGGCATTGTATTTAGAACGTCGCAAATTCGGTTGTTTATCAAATGCCAGAGCTGGATCACATGTTCACTCCTGGCTTGTCCATAAGCATTAGCAGATACCCAGAAATCCTGCTCATAGACAATTTGAGGAGGTGTGGTCTCGTATTGACCACAGATAAATCTCCTCAGGTTATTTTGTGCAGAATCGATAAGGTGGCCGAGGACTTCTTTCTTGCTCCACTTATTGGGCAATGGTTTTGCCGTGAATTCTTTTTCGGGGATGGACGAAATTTTGGTGGTGTAATAGGCAACGATACGTTGCAGCTCTTCAGTTACTTTTTTCATATTACCATTCTGCGTTTGGATCAATCTTAAATACTTCGCTCATCTCGTCCAGCAAAGGCTGGAGGTGTTCGCTGTGATTACCGGCCCGCCCGCCAAACACCGGGTTAATGCTTTCCCATTGTGGCAATCGCAGCTCAGTCTTCTTAAGAGTTTCTTCAACACGCTCCATCCAACGATCTCTCAAAATCTTTTCACCAGCGAAGATTTTCTCTGACGTTAACTCTTCCTCGTATGGAGATACTTCAAATATACCTAAAGCATAGGGCAGAGAGAATGTCAGGGACTGTTGTAAACGCAGAATACTTTCTTCTGTTGCAGACCCTAGCTGCTTCATCCATGTTCTTGCGTGAAGGTCGTGATACCTAAGCTCACCTGAAATTTTAACCGCTAACTCCGCCAGGGCAATAAAGGTTGATTCACGTAACATTTCGAATCGAAGTTTTTCAGCAGTATCGAACAGGAAATGGCGTACTAAACTAAAATCATATTCACCATTGGGCAGTTCCGTGAAAATACAATTGTGAAAGCTGGTTGAGTCCCGCATAAACGCCACAGTATCGGGTGGCGCCTCACCCAATTGATGAAGCAGTTGGTACAATACAAGACTTTGACCTAGCTTGTCCTGAGCCATAGATGAAAAGGCAATGTCTTCTTCGAGCAATGGTCCAAAGCCTGTCCATTCTGAATTTCTGTGACCGAGGACCAGTTGGTCGTCTGCAATTTTATATAGCAATTCTTTCGTCGCCTCTTCTGTCATAAATTGTTGCTCTTGTCAAGAAACTCTTTCAATTTTTCCCCTCCCTTGTAGTCGGACGCATCTCTGAACTTTTTCTCGGGTAGTGTTTGCCAAAGGTCGCCTTCATCGACAGTTGTAAAGCGGATGTCATCGGTCCTTATTGCCCATACCTGAAATACCTGAGTGGCCTTGTTAAGCTGTTGACGCGCATTCCACATCGCCTCTTCCGGCGAGTCAGCAAATACTTGTCCGGCGTGCACAGTTTGTTTTCCCCTCTTTTGGAGGATATAGATCTCGAATGAATTAGCGTGCCCTGTACTTTGTGCAGGTTCCTGGATAAGGTCAAACGCGTTCTGGTCGCCTTCGCTCAAAGCAGAAACAAATACTTTGGCCGTCTCCACGACATACAAGGAAGAGCAAGTGAACCTACGCGTAAAAGCTTCCTTTGCCATCACAAAGGCCATCTCAAGGTTCGGACCATGAACGGCACCCTCATGCTGAAATGTTTTTTTCGGATTCGGCTGAACAAATACCTCAAAAGTGCTGAACTGAGAAAGGGCAGCTTCCTCCTTATTCGAGGTTACGTTCTGAGGGAGACGGTTCACACGGGGATCCAGCGAGTTCACAAATTACCTGTTTTTGAAATTTGACGACTTGTCTAAAATTTCCATCTTCTTGTCTTGATTTAAAAACTTACGCCAATAAAACTGCGTTATTCTTTTTGATGAAATACCTCGATTTGATTTGGGCAATGGATTTTCTTTACCGGTATTATCCTAAGTACCATTCAAATGAATTGTTGTTGTTGGCCGATGACATTTTGAAATGGTTCAATAACGAGCTTCCCGAAGACAGTAGTGCAGTGGTATATTTAAAGAGTTGTTTTGACTCGCCGTATGAAGCCATATCAAAGGTATGGAATGAAGTTCTGCTGCTTGCGGGTCCATTCTCCAGGTTAAATTAAGCGAGGGGCGTCACTCTCACCGCTTTCGGTGATTTCAATGCTTCACGCACCCAACGTCCACGTGCCTCCGCGATCCTTCTCACTTCCAGACGTTCCTTGTTACAAGGTCCATCCCCGTTAATAACTCTTTTGAATTCTTCCCAGTCCGGTTCGGTATACTCCCATCTGCCCGTTTCACTATTCTTCTTAAGGTTCGGATCAGGAATCGTGAACCCAAGTTCCCAGATCTTCGGTACATACATATCGAGGAACTGGTTTCGCGTGTCGTCATTGGTCGACATTTTGACCTTCCAATTCATTAATGTTTTGGTATGGGCAGAGATCTTATCGGATGGCCCAAAGAAATGCATCATGGGTGGCCACCACCGGTTTAATGCTTCCTGGAACATATTTCGCTGAACTTGCGTACCCGCCGCAAGATAGATCACACAGTGATGTCCATACTTGAGATGGAATGATTCCTCTGCACAAATTCTATCCAAAGCCCGGCAGTATGGGCCATAGCTACCTTTAGCATTAGCCAGTTGATTCACAATCGCACCTGCATCAACGAGCCAGGATATAAAACATGCATCTGCCCAGGTGAATGCCGGGTAGTTAAAGACATTTGAATACTTTGATTTGCCATTGATGAGGTCATGGATCATTTGTTCCCTGCTCTTGCCCAAGGTTTCTGCGGCACTATAGAGCAATTGCGCATGGCCTACCTCGTCCTGCACTTTTGCCATTAGTGCAAGCTTGCGCTTGAAACCAGGAGCCCGGGTTATCCAGGTACCTTCAGGGAGTGCACCAATGATCTCACTGTGTGCATGTTGTTCAATCATTCTTATGAGTTGCACGCGATAGAGCTGGGGCATCCAGTCGGATGGCTCGATCTTTTCGCCCCGCGCAATACGGGCTTCAAAAGCGGAGAGCTTGACCGGATCCTCCTGCGCCAGACTGTCTGTCTTGATCCCTTCGAAAGTATTTCCGCCGCCGTACATAAACTAGAGTTTAATGGGAAAGAAATGCCCAAATCGTCGTGTAATCAGCGATTTACAATATTATAACGTCGAAACCAAACGATTGTTAGCCGTTTTGGGGCGTTCTTTTAAGCCCATTCACCAGCATATCGGCGAGCTGAAATCCCAGCGCTTTCGGGTCGATGGCTGAGTCTGGGTCGTACCACATTGGCATCCAGTTAAGGGACGAAAACAGGGTCATCACCGCAAGCTTTTTATCAATGGTGTCCTTGAATTCTCCAGTGCGAACGCCATCTTCAAAGATGGATTTGAAGCGGTTTATATAGTTGATCCGAAGCAGTAAAAAGTCTCTCAAATAAGGTTCGCTCAGGTGACGGTGCTCATTCATAAAAACAGCTGAAGCGGTCAGATCTCGCGCCATTACCTGAATGTGGCCGATGATGCCGTTTCGGAGCTTTTCACTCGCAGATACGTTCTGTTTCTCGACTTCATCCAGTGATTTTCTGAACTCAGCCGCCATATCGAAGCAGAGGCTCCGAAGAATTTCCTCTTTGGATTTGATATGAGAATAAAGGCTTGCAGCTTCTATCCCCAATAATTGCGCGAGGTCGCGCATGGATGCCGCGGCATACCCCTTCTCCTTGAACAGTTCTGCTGCCTTTCGAATGACTTGTTCTTTCCGAGACAAATTGCTTATAGCGTCTGACATACTCATTTAAATACACTTAAAGTTAAAAATTTATCCGTTAGT
>DATHIE010000520.1:0-3859 GCA_035316905.1 Chryseolinea sp.
CTGGTTACACTTTACGGGGAGGAGATCCTTCGCTGGGTACACCCTTCAGAATAGCCAGACCATTCGATGTATCATCATTCGTTACCAAGCGTTTTAACCACAGCTCAGGATGACGGTTTTATTAGAGTGGTCTCTACTGACCATGCATTGTTTCAGAATCCAAGACCGAGTTGGTTCTCGTCCTTAACTCTTATCGATTTTACTTTCCCCTGCACAACAGATACAACTTCTTTGGTCCTGATATACAATACGTACCCCTCGACATCCGTATAGTTCATTTTATGCAGGATCTCGATGTAATCACGCACTTGTTTTTGATCAGCTTTCGATGGGATTCCTGTTTTGAAATCAACAACAACTGCTTTCCGGCTCTTTAGCATGAGCCTGTCTATACGGTTCTCAAGACCTGATGGCAAGAGGATCGGTATCTCCGTTCGAACTTCCCAGGAAGGATCAAACCAGGACGCTACCTGGGAATTGGTTAAAAGTTCACGCAATTGATCGTTTACAATCTCTTTTTGATCAGCTGTTATCAGTCCTTCGCGAACCATCTGATCCAATGTATCCGGGATTTGATGCGCATAGGCAATGCGTGACAACACCGTATGAATATGTATACCGTAGCTGATCTTTTCGAGCTTATCCGCTTCCTGCGATTCAAAAAAGTTTGCCGCTTGCTGTTTGATCACAATCTTATCTCGCCATAGGAACGACGCGTATGAGGACAGCCCGATGGTATCCAATGTCTCGGATATTTCCTGCGATGGATGTAAGGTCCTTTCGTTCGATGTGAATTCCCCCTTTGCAAGATCCCAACTTTTGTCTGACGGGTAGCCATGCTGTATGCTTTGGTAGAGCAATTGAGCTACACCTTTTCGGACATTCCTGACTTCCGGATGAGGTGCAGTAACGATCAAGCCGTGCTCTGCCCGGGTGAGGGCAACGTACATGAGGTTGAGGTTATCAAGATAACTGCGTGTGCGCTCTTCATCGTAAAAGCTGGCAAAGAGAGTTTCCTTGAGCGTGCTCGAATATTTTACCGGCAAATAACCCGCCTCGTTGAAGGGCTCTGTTTGTGACGTCACCCAAAGGTTGGGAGCCTGCCATGTGTCGTGATCGAGACCCCATGCACAAAAAGGGACGATAACGTACTTAAACTGTAACCCTTTCGCTTTGTGAATGGTAAGTATTTGAACGGCATCTACTTCGCCCGATACCTGAATTGATTTTTTTGTCTTGTTATCTTCCCACCATTCCAGGAACGCGCCAAGATCATTCTTTTCGCGGCTGTAAAACTCGAGCACAAGATTTTGAAACGTGATAAGATACGCGAGCTCGCCTGTAATTTCTCCAAGTTTGAAAATGGATACGAGCGTTTCCGTCAGTTCGAACAGAGGCAACTTCTTTAAAAAAGTCTTTTCTTTAGTGAATGCTGGCGGAAGGTTGTTTTCAAATATTGATTGGTTTGTCACAGCAAACACTTCTACCAATGAACGGTCTGGTTCGTGAAGTTTTGCGAATTCATAAGCAAGTTGGGCACGCGCAACGGCATCGTCAGGATTTAACAGATATCTCATTGCGGCTAGCAGGAGGTTTACCGACGAAGCTCCATCGAGACGCAACGATTCGTTGGAGACTACCTCATATTGGAATCCGGCCTTGGCGTGTCCCGAGTTCTTGTATTGCAAAAGCTCAGCGACGATCTGTTGCCCCTCTTCATTCCGCCGCACAAGAATAGCTATATCTTTCAGTGATGCTCCTAGCTCCTGTAGTTCTTCAAGATATGCGGGAATGGAATGAAGCGCCTGATCCTTCCACTTTAACTCTTCTTCATCTTTCAGAAATTTAACATTTACAAAGCCTGCTTCCCCCCGTGATGCTATCTGACGAACGTCCCGATAGGCCTCAACTGAAATAGGGTGACCCGTTTCTATAGAAATTACGGCAGAAGCCTGCTGGAACACCGTATTGTTGAAATCTACTACAGATGATGAGCTTCTAAAATTGCTGTTCAACTCATTAACTGAGATTCTCTCAGAGCCTATATTTTTTTCAACCTCCTGTTGAAGCAGTTTCAAATCGCCTCCACGCCAGCGGTAAATTGCCTGCTTAACATCGCCAACGACCAGGCTGGTGTAACCCTGGTCAAGACTGTTTGTCAGCAATGGCAAAAAGTTTTTCCATTGCATTGAAGAAGTATCCTGGAACTCATCGATCAGGTAATTCTTGTAAAAGGAGCCGACCTTTTCATAAATAAAAGGTGTATCGCTGTCCTGGATTACGCCGTTGAGAAACTTTGGTGCATCGGCAAGAAGCATGAGATTATTTTCGTCCTTGTATTCCTTGAGCTTGCGCGAGATGTCGGCGACCAGTCCGAATACATAAAGGTTCTGCAGTACAATGTCGGCACTGACGCTTTTGTTGAAATGATTATCGTACAATTGAATCAATTCACGGATGATCGGAACAAGTTTTTTGTCTGCGACTTCGATCATACGTTTTGCGTTCGCGAGCTTGCTGTTGGGCCAATTCGACGCGACGGTAAATTCGCCCCTGATGCGCTGCGAGGGTTCAAGATTATTTTTGAATGATTTTCCGTAGGCGTACCGTTCCAGAAATCCGAACAATCCAGACGTCCTTCCAAACTTAACATCTGCTTCTGTCCAACCTTCCTCAGAAATTATAGACAGCGCCTTCTTTGCGAGGCCCTCGCCGGTATTAATAAAGAAGTCCCTTTCGGTCAACAGGTTTTTGCGGAGGTCATGAAAGTATTTTCGATCTGAAGTCGAGCGTAACACTTCATCCTCAATGTCCTTGAATTCTTCCCTGAAGATTTCCGAGGCGAATTCTATGAGACTACTTCGAACATCCCAGGCACGTTCATTTTCCAGGTTTTCTTTCGCAAATTCAACAACCCAATCCGTGAGCTCCTTGTTTGTTCCCAACTCATCCATGAGATTGTCAATTACTTCTTCAAGAACAGCATCCTGATCTACCTCAAGTCGGTAGTCACCCACAAGTCCAGCTTCGCGGGTAAAAGACCGGATTACTTTTTGAAAGAATGCATCTATGGTGCTGATGGAGAATTGATCGTATTTGTGAAGAATGGCGGCCTGGGCTTCCTGTGCGTATTGCTGGAAGGTGGCATGATCCAGCTTAAGCGACTCCCTTAATTCTTCGGAGAGTTCATTGGCCGAGCCGCGAGCAAAATCATTCAGGTACTCAAGGATCCGATCCTTCATTTCCTGCGTCGCTTTGTTCGTAAAAGTAACAGCGAGTATGTGCCTGAAGTAATCCGCGCGAAACCTCAACGCAAGAGTGAGATAGGCTTTTGCCAGAGTTCGAGTCTTTCCTGAACCGGCTGACGATCGATAAATGTGAAAAATCTTATCCAGGACTTAACAGTTTTTAGAGTTTGGACTACAACAAACTTAATTAATCCTACTTTATCAAGTTCGAGTAAATTGACCTCACTCTATATGAGAATCCAAATGCATTTTTTAACGCAAAGGTTTTTAAATGCATCAGTGCTGCTTCCCCGTGTGTGCCTCCGCGCGCCACATTCACCTGACAGGCATCGTTCACCTAGACGCGAAGGCCGCGGAGACACGCGCGCTCCGCTTGCAGAAAGCGCATCAGAACTTTTCACATTCTTGGACAATTTGCCTTTAAAAGTTCTGAAACATTACAACCAAGCAACGCGCGACTACGCCTGATAAGAACTACACTTTGCGCCCTTCGCGCGAATCTGATAAGCTATGGGAACAGACAACTTTAGCTCGCCGTGCCTCTCACTAACTAGCCGCAGTGTCGCACTAATTCTCTGCGTTAAATGCCTTTAAAGAATCCAGGATGAACT
>DATHIE010000521.1:0-12107 GCA_035316905.1 Chryseolinea sp.
ATTACTTTTCTTTCTGTCGCACTACTCATCTTTTCATTCAATAACAATTGGACAACTCCTCATTCATCACGGGCACTTACTGAAATGACTATTTATTAATGTATTGTTTCAGGTTGTTGACGTATTCTTCAAATGCTTTTATTCCTTTCCGTGTGATCTTGCAAGTGGTAACGGGCTTTTTGCCCCTGAAGGATTTTTCGACGGATATGTACCCCGCCTCCTGAAGTTTGTCAATTTGAACGCTCAGGTTTCCGGCCGTGCTGTTCGTTTTTTCTTTGATGAAGGTAAATTCGGCCGCATCAACGCTGAGTAACAACGACGTAACTGCTAATCTAAGCTGTGAATGCAGGAGAGGATCAAGATCCTTGAAGAACATCAATCAGTTTCATTTTTGTAGCGCAACATAAATCCGGGGACCAGGTAACCGATGATCACCGCCATTGCTCCTACGAGGAAATGCCATGGTTCAGGTACAATGAAACAAAGTATTCCAAACGCCCAAAAGCATATGCCACCAATAATCAAAGGCCTAAACTTTATTACTACACCGGAGATCACCGTCGGAATAGCACTCATCAGCATGATCACAGGATTTAATTGCCAATTGATAACCCTTCCAAACATCACCAAGGTGAAAATCACGATCCCAAAAGTGAACCACGACCACGCGCTGATTCGGTCAAGATGTGATGTCGTCCTTGCTCTCCTCCCTTGTTTGTATCCCGTTATGATGGTAACGATCCATGCCGGAATCGCGACAAGCCACACAATATATGGATGCGGATAATTCATCTTGATGAGAGTGAACATACCTATGTCCGCAATTGCGATCACAGTGCCCCATAATAGAAAATAGATACTGTTTTCTTTAACATTACCTTTCGCGCTGTTTATCATTTCGGTAATGATGGCAAGACTTTGCTGTGTGGTCAAAGATTCATCGTCTGTTTTCATACTTGGTTACTGTTAAATCTTTTTCAAATATACGTTAATACTATAAACTAGTTTACGTTATAAACCAAAAAAATATAAAAACTCCGAATTGGAGCTATTTTGGCACATTTTGACTTGGCGGATGACAGAAAAAATCTGATATGACTTCGTACTTTTAGGAGTCCATAGTAAATTAAGCTTATAAATGTTTACGGGAATAATTGAATCAGTAGGAACCGTTGCCTCAGTTAAGCAGCAAGGATCTAACACTCACTTCATGATCGAAAGTATGATCAGCGGCGAGCTGAAGATCGATCAAAGTGTATCACATAACGGCGTTTGTTTGACGGTCGTTAATGTGCAGGGCAAAATTCACGAAGTTGTGGCAGTGCGTGAAACCCTTCAGAAATCGAATCTGGGAGTTGTGCGGGCGGGGGATAAGGTTAATCTGGAACGTTGTATGCTCAATAACGGCCGCTTCGATGGCCACATTGTCCAGGGTCATGTTGACCAGACCGGATCTGTTAAATCCATTAAGGATGAGGATGGAAGCTGGTTGTTCGAATTCGAATATGATCCTGGAACTGGCAATGTTACGGTGGAAAAAGGTTCAATTGCGGTCAATGGCATCAGTCTGACGTGCTTCAACTGTTCTGAAAAAAACTTTACCATAGCTATTATTCCTTTTACTTACGAGCATACAAATTTTCACACGCTCAAAAAAGGAGATACCGTCAACCTCGAATTTGACATAATCGGAAAGTACGTGAAGAGATTATTAAAGTAGTTGTTTGGATTTCATTGAAGCTGATTTATTAACTTACTTGAAATAACCCTCAGCACCATGCTAGATCAACTAATCAAACTCGTACAGCAAAACGCAGACGAAGCGATTGTAAAGAACAACGCTCTACCAAATCAATTCAATAACGCTGCAATTGAGGAGGTAGCTACCCAGATTTTTAATGGACTGCAAACTCAAGTGAACAGTGGAAACATGCAGCAGGTTACTTCGATGTTTTCGGGAGGAAACATGAGCTCTTTGGTAAATCATCCTATGGTTGCACAAATGATCTCCAACATAGCTGGCAATTTCGCTTCCAAGTTTGGAGTATCTCAGCAAACAGCGCGGACCATTGCCATGAGCGTGATTCCACAGGTAATGAATCAATTTGTGAACAAGACTAATGATCCCGATGACCGCGACTTTGACTTGCAGGATATGCTACGAGGATTTACCGGTAACAATAGTCTCAATCTAAATGACGTCCTCGGCAATCTTGGAGGTACTTCGTCAAAAGGAGGACTTGGGGATCTGGGAAATGTCCTGGGAAACATTCTCGGAGGGCGATAAAACAAGAATCTTTTTTGTGGATGCTTACTGCGCAGAAGCGCCCCGCTTCTCTACCAATATTCTTGTGCGGGTGTACAGCTTGAATACGAGCCACCCGAACAAGACACCGATCAACCCGCCGACGATGATATCACCAGGATAGTGAACGCCAAGGTAGATCCTTGTATAACTAACAAACGCTGCCCACAGAAAGAGCCAGCTGATCCAGGGTTTTTCCCTCCTAAGGCAAGTTAGGAACATAGCTAATCCAAATGTATTTGCCGAATGGCTTGACGCAAACCCATAGTTTCCACCGCTATAGCCGTTAACAATATGAACCAATCCTTGTAACGTTGGTTCGTGTGAGGGTCTCGGTCTTTCGAAAAATGGCTTCATCAAACCGCTCGTAAATTGATCGGTCATCAAGATCAATAGTCCAATTGACAGTATGATACCCCAGGTCCTTTGCTTATACGTTCTGAATATTTGATAAATCAGAAATCCATATAAAGGAACGGATGCTACAGTTTTTGAGAAGATCTCCATTACCGGATCCAGCCATGTGGTGTGCATCCCGTTAAAAATCAGGAATAGCTGCTTGTCAAGCTCAATTATGCTATCGATCATTGGTGAACTTGTATTGTAGCATTTTCATTTTCGCTGCGGATCCATTCGAACGCATCGTCGAGAGATGTAAAAAAGCGATGCTCAGCACCTAGTCTTTTTACATTTTCATTGATGCCTTCAAGATAGTCGATTACAATTGGGTTTGTAATATCAGGTCGAACAGCAGCGATCTTTTTCAAACCGTTCTCTATCGCATGAGGTAGTATATCTTCAAA
Source organism: Chryseolinea sp. (assembly GCA_035316905.1). Taxonomy (GTDB): domain Bacteria; phylum Bacteroidota; class Bacteroidia; order Cytophagales; family Cyclobacteriaceae; genus Chryseolinea. Next base: position 3,109 of record DATHIE010000521.1, read on the forward strand.
CATCCATCGCTGATCTTCGTGCGTGACAGGTCCTTGATTGGACATATCAGAGATATAGTTCGGTGTGTTGTAAGAGTGCACAAACTCCAGGCATTTCTTAAACACCACCCTGTATTGTTCACTTGTAACATTGCGTTTCCAGATAACACCGGTGGCGTTGATCCTCGCATCGAAGAATATTTCCGCATGATCTTCTTCGTATAGAAGTTGACGATCGATATTTAGGGGTTTCCGAAGACGTACCGTGAACTTTGCATACCTGTTGATTTCACTTTCTACTTCGATGCTGCCACCAAGCGATTCACACTGAAGTTTTACCAGGTAGAGTCCCAGGCCCTTTCCATCCGTATGAAAGTGGAATCGTTTATACAACCTAAAAAGACTTTCCCGGTTTTGTTTAATATCTATACCGAGCCCGTTGTCTTTTACTTCAAGTATATAAAAGCGATCATCCTCGCTCGATATCATTTCTATCACCGGCTGCCGATCGCTCGACCGGTATTTAATTGCATTGCTGACCAGATTGTAAATAATACTATTGACCATCGGCTTGATCGAATAAACGTGCCGGCACGCAACTAGATTCTTCTTGAGCACTACATTATTCAGCTCGAATTCTCTTTTCATTACCATAGCAATCTCTTCAAGTTCGCTTTCCAGGTCTATCTTCTGCCTGATCTTGAAGATATCATGTCGGATATCGATGATCTTGTTTAAGTCTTTAATGATATGATCCAGCTTTTTGGTTGAAGTTTTGATGTGATCAATGATCAGGCTGTCGTTGTCCTGTGATTTTTTTGGATTTAACAGTTCGAGGAGGCCTAACAAGCTTGCTACTGGTCCACGAAGGTTGTGGGACACGGTATATGAAAACTGTCTTAACTCATTGTTGTGTTTGATTAGCTCTGTGTTGGCTTCAGTAAGGTGAGTGTTTTTCTCAACCAGTTCTGACTCGAGCGACTGGTTCTTATTGAAAAGGAGTTTTCGTTGTTCTTCTATGAGCCGGTTGGCTTCTATGAGCTGATTTTGATTGGAGTAAAGGATGTCACTCTGTGCCTGGATTTCTACGCTTTGAGCTTCGATTTCAGAACTGCGTTCATGAAGAGACTTGTTTGCTTTGTTGAGCTCATTGATTAACTCATTGTTGCGATCCTCATTTTGTTCAGACACCCACTTGAGGAATAGCAGGCTGCCAATCAATATCCAGTAGGTAATAAAAATAACAACGTTCGTGAAGTAGTAGTTGAGGACCTTGAGTTTGTCCTGTTGGTATGGGACGCCAAAAAGGTAGTGAAGTGGATCGTGGGCCAGCAGGATCGTAATACCAATACCTGCACAAAGGATCAGTGGACCTTTTTCCTTAAGAGAAAAAACTATCCAGGGAATAACACAACTCCCCAAGACTACGATTCGGAAGGTAAAATAATCGAGTTCTTGTTGATGATCGTAGTAGATCTGTTTTGAATAGATAGAAAGACTCGTGACAAGAAGAGGGGGACCAATGCTGATCCACGCCCTGCTCAAGTTGATGCGTCCGATGCTGTTGAGGAAGACCGTTAAAAGTGAGGCTATTCCGAGTAGTGGTATAGCAAAGGTTACAACGTTCCAGCTGTACCAAACAAAATAACACAACCCGGTGAATACGCTTACAGTAAAAAGGATGAGCCCGATGGCATTTGAAAGCTTGACGCCTCGTTTTGCGGCTGGTGTCAATGCAAGGCCTGCTCCTGCATTTAATAACGATGATACAACATTCATTGAGGGTCCAATAATCCGTTCAAAGTTAATGAATAAAGCACGAAGTTGGCCATTGAACGGTTGAACTGGACTTTCAACCGTTGGCCAATCAATATTTTGGCATAGCTGTATATGAGGGTATAATCGCAATCCGTCCGGCACAAACACTGTCGATTTTGTGTACATTGTAATGTAATCTGTTCGCTACGTTTTTATGGAAAAATTTGACCTCGTAGTCATCGGGGCGGGCCCGTCCGGGTATGCCGCCGCGATGCGAGCCCTGGATTTTAAGAAAAAAACATTGTTGATCGAAAAGGATATTGTAGGTGGTGCCGGTGTAACTAACGGAGCACTTTCGTCAAAGACATGGTGGGAGCTGTCGAGGGAAACGGCTTCCTTTAGGAAGAATCTGAAGCGCTTTAACATCAAGGTCCCAAGCATCAATTACAAAGAAATTCAGGAGGAGGTGAGGCACGCTGTTGAGGAGCGCAAGAGTATGCTTGAGGATCATCTTCATTTGATGAAGGACTCCCATTACACGGATCTCCTCAGCTACAAAAAAGGCGTCGCGAAGTTGATAAGCCAAAACGAAATTGAGATCAGTAGCGGACCATTTGAGAAAGAGGTGGTATGGGCAGACAATATTATCCTGGCAACCGGTAGCCGGCCGCGTTATCTGCCGGAACTTCCCATTGATGAAAAGACCGTAATGACCAGCGATGGAATTGAAAACCTCGACGACTTTCCTGAAAGTATGGTGATCGTCGGTGCCGGGGTTATCGGATGTGAATACGCAACTATTTTTTCAGGATTCGGCAAAACAAAAGTTCACCTCATCGACAAAGGATCGAGGATCTTACCTTTTGAAGATGATGATGTAGTTAAGGTGATAGAGCGTAATATGGAAAACAACGGTGTTCTTATTCACCGGAACTCGAGACTTATCCGAATGGAAGTAAAACACGGCAGAGTAGAATACGAACTGGAATATGATGATGGAACCAAAGGCGTGTTCAATGTTGCCAAGGCGTTGGTTTCGGTCGGCCGTACACCAAACTACGAAGAGCTTTGGGACGACAGTGTTAACATCAGCATTTCTAAACGTGGTATCGAAGACAGTGATACACAGACCAACATTTCAAACATATACGCGGTTGGCGACATCACTGCTGATATTTCATTAGTGAACGTTGGAGAGTTGGAAGGACGCTACGCGGTAGAGAAGATTTTTGGGAATCCGCAGCGGAAGTTGATCTATGAAAATATCAGCACCATCATGTTCCTTAATCCTGAAGTAGCCGGTGTGGGACTCAATGAAACTCACGCACGCGAAAAAGGTATTGACTATAAAGTGGTAACACTGGACTACAGTTGTATCCCCAGGGCTATCGCAAAGAGGAACACGCAGGGTTTTATAAAATTGTTGGTCACCAACGACGATACCATGAAGATGCTCGGCGTAAAAATCATTGGTAACCATGCTTCCAGTGCGATACAAGCCGTAGCATTGTTGATCTCCATGGACGAAGGAATCGAAGAGCTGGCGGAATGCGTTCACCCTCATCCTTCCATTACGGAAGGGATTCAGGAATGTGTAAGGATGCTGCTCGGAAAATCGCTTTTTAAACCAGGAGCATTAAAAGGAAAGTTGTCTTGCCGGACCAGCACCGGTGGTGTTTATGAAGACATTCGATTCTAACAGCTGACGTTATTTCTTGTGTCGTTTTTTCAACACTTCTAAAACGTCGTTCATGGAACAGTCCTTTGCACTCAGTAACACCAGGTAGTGATACATCAGGTCTGCGGCTTCATTCAGGAACAACGTTCTATTGGAATCTTTGGACTCAATAATCAACTCGACTGCTTCTTCACCGACCTTTTGCGCAACTTTATTTATTCCGGCCTCAAAAAGGGCCGTTGTGTATGAACCGTTTTGTGGATTGGTTTTTCTATTCCTGATAACGCTTTCAAGGGAAAGCAGATCCCATCTATCGTTCTCTTCGTTAAAACACGTATCGGCTCCTGTGTGGCATACAGGTCCAGCGGGTACAGCTTTTATTAAAAGCGTGTCGTTGTCACAGTCGACTTTAATGTCTGAGACCTGCAGAAAATTTCCCGATGTTTCCCCTTTGGTCCAAAGGCGTTGTTTCGTCCTGCTAAAAAATGTTACCCTATTTTCCTGGATAGTTTTTTGATATGCGTCTTCATTCATGAACCCAACCATGAGAACGCGAAGCGTTTTTACGTCTTGCACAACACAGGGGATAAGCCCGTTATGTTTTGAGAAGTCTATTTGTAGAGTTTTCATTCGTGGATTCTTTTAGCGAATAGCAATGAGCCTTTCTTTAAGATATGATTTCAGATCTGGTATTTTGACTTCACCGAAGTGAAAAATACTGGCAGCAAGTGCAGCGTCTGCTTTTCCTAGTATAAATGCATCCATAAAATGTCCCATGTTTCCAGCACCACCCGATGCAATCAAAGGAATTTGGAGCATTTCATGGAGCTTGTTCAATGAGTCAATAGCGAAGCCATTTTTTGTGCCGTCGTGGTCCATACTTGTGAACAGGATTTCGCCGGCGCCGCGTTCCTGCCCCTCCTTAGCCCAACTGAAAAGTTTTTTGTCGGTTGGGTGCTTTCCTCCGTGGGTATGAACAGTCCAGGTGTTTTCGATCCTTCGTGCGTCGATCGCCAGAACGATACACTGCGCGCCAAAAGCCCTCGATAACTCATCGATAAGCCCTGGATTACGTACAGCTGCAGAGTTGACGCTCACTTTGTCTGCGCCGGCCTCGAGCAAGGGACCTACGTCTGCAACGCTGCTTATTCCACCGCCCACAGTAAATGGAATATTTATGTGGCGCGCGATCTCTTTCACGAGAGCAGCAAACGTCTTACGGTTTTCATTTGTAGCAGAGATATCAAGGAAAACAAGTTCATCGGCTCCCTGTTTTGCGTAAAGCGAGCCCAACTCCACGGGGTCTCCCGCATCGCGTATATTGACGAAGTTTACCCCCTTGACGGTTCGTCCGTCTTTGATGTCAAGGCATGGAATGATCCTTTTCGTCAGCATTGTCAAATGTTATTCAAATCCTTCAAAGCAATTCTTCCTTCATATATGGCCTTGCCCACGATCACACCATCGGCTCCAATTAGTTTCAGCTCATGAAGGTCTTCCAACGAACTTACTCCACAACTGGCAATCAGGTGAAGCTGCGGGAAGCTCAACAGAATTTTCTTATACAGTTCGATATTTGGTCCCGTCAGCATTCCGTCGGTGCTGATATCTGTGCAGGTTACATGTTCGATACCTCTCTGAATATAATCGCGGAGGAATGTTACGATATTAATCGTTGAGTTCTGCTGCCAGCCATCAAGAGAGATCATTTCATTTTTTACATCAGCGCTGAGTATGATCTTATCCGCGCCAAATTGCTGTATCCACTCCGTTATTTTTTCCGGCTGTTTCACAGCAATGCTTCCAAGATTGACCTGGCTTACACCGATCTCCAACAGGCGATTGACTTCTTCGGTAGTTTTAATACCTCCTCCGAAATCAACTTTAAGCGAAGTCCCTCGCGTGACTTTCTCGATAACCTGCCAGCTGACGACCTTTCCTGCCTTTGCACCGTCAAGGTCGACCAGATGTAGGTGTGTAAGTCCTGCATCCTCGAACGACTGCGCTACGTCAAGGGGATTTTCGTTATAAATCGTCTTCTGCGTATAATCACCTTGTACCAGGCGTACGCACTTGCCATCGATTATGTCTATCGCCGGAATTATTCTCATAGTCGTAAAAAACTTTTTAGAACAAGCTCGCCGGTTTCGGCTGACTTTTCAGGGTGGAATTGTACTGCGTAAAAATTGTCTTTGTGCATCGCGGAACTGAACACTTCTATGTACTCAGTGGCTGATGATGTAAACTTATTTACAGGGACATAATAAGTATGTACAAAGTATGCGAACTTGCTTTCAAGTTGACGATCGAGCCAACTGTCCCGAAGAGACAAATTGTTCCACCCCATATGTGGTACCTTCATATCCTTCGTCGGAACGAATGCTTTAACCGTTTCATCAAAAATACCGAGACAATCAGTGTTGTTCTCTTCTGAATAGCGGCACATCAGTTGCATACCCAGGCAAACCCCAAGCAACGGCTGCTTAAGATTTCGAATTAATTGATCGAGCTTTCTTTCGCGTAAGTACTTCATAGTGGTACTGGCTTCGCCAACACCTGGGAATATCACTTTGTCCGCTGAACGAATCTCCTCGGGATCTTCAGTGATACAAAAATTCACACCAAGTCTTTCCAAAGCGAATGACACTGATTGAATATTCCCTGCGTTGTATTTTATGATCGCTAATTGCATTGATCGCGCTCGATGATTAAATAATTCCTTTTGTTGTGGGTAATTGATTTCCTTCTTTCTTTACTGCCATCTTTATCACTTTTGCAAATGCTTTGAAGATTGACTCAATTTTGTGATGCTCATTTGTACCTTCTACTTTGATGTTAAGATTGCTTTTTGATGTATCCGTGAAGGATTTAAAAAAGTGATGAAACATTTCTGTCGGCATATCTCCGATGCGTTCTCTTTTGAACTCGGCATCCCAGACAAGCCACGGACGTCCTCCAAAATCTATAGCAACCTGAGCGAGGCAGTCATCCATAGGTAAGCAGAAGCCGTAGCGCTCGATCCCTCTTTTGTCTCCGAGGGCTTTTAGAAATGCTTCACCTAATGCGAGGCCGGTATCTTCAATTGTGTGATGTTCGTCGATGTGAAGGTCACCGCTGACTTTAATGTTCAGATCAATACTTCCATGTCTGGAAAGTTGGTCAAGCATGTGATCGAAAAAACCTAAGCCTGTGGAAATCGAGGAAATGCCTGTTCCGTCAAGATTGATTTCAACTTCTATTTGCGTCTCCTTCGTTTTGCGCAGGACCGTGGCCTTTCGTTGCGTGTCGCCTAAGAATTTGTAGATGTCTTCCCAGCTCGTCGTGGTAAGGGCACAATACTCTGCAAGTCCTTTTTTCCCGACGGATTCAGAGAGCGTTCCATCATTGATGAGTATGCCTTTAGCGCCCAGGTTTTTCGCAAGTTCGATATCGGTGATACGATCTCCGATGACAAATGAGTTCGCAAGATCGTAGTCTTTATTGAAAAACTCGGTCAACATGCCTGTGCCGGGTTTTCTTGTTGCCTTGTTCTCATGGGGAAACGAACGATCGATAAAAGTACTACTGAATCGGATACCCTCGTTTTCAAACGCCTTAATCATCTTATTGTGCGCCGGCCAGAACGTTGCTTCTGGATAACGTTCTGTTCCCAGACCATCCTGGTTCGTGACCATCACAAGCTCGTAAGTTGTTTGGTCAGCTATCTTTCTCAAGCCATTAAAAACTCCGGGATAGAATTCGAGTTTTTCCAGGCTGTCAATTTGCTCATCAGCTGGTTCGATTATCAAAGTTCCATCGCGATCTATAAATAATACTTTTCTCATGTTGGTTTCTTATTTCAGTTCTTTCAGGGCCTTGAGAAGACGCACATTTTCTGCGGGAGTGCCGATCGTGATGCGAAGACAATCGTTACACAACGTGACATTTGATCTGTCGCGCACGATTATGCCGCGGTTCATCAGGTATTGATAGGTCTTCACGGCTTCCTGTACCCGCACGAGCAGGAAGTTGGAATCTGAGTGATATATTTTTTTTGTGATAGATAACGTTGATAATTCTGCCTCCATCTTTTTTCGCTGTTCAATTATTTCAACCACCCATTGATCCTTCTGACGCGCAAAGCCCAAACTTTTGAGAGCAAGGTCCTGCGTCTGAACGTTAACGTTATAAGGATACTTGATCTTATTAAGGATATTGATGATGTCCTTTGACGCGAATGCCATTCCGAGCCGCAGCCCGGCAAGGCCCCAAGCTTTAGAAAATGTTTGAAGGACGACGAGATTCGGATAGTCGTGGAGTTCTTCTGCAAAACTTTTGGATTGTGTAAAGTCAATGTATGCTTCGTCAATCACCACAAGTCCTCTAAATTCCTGGACGATTGCCTTAATCTTATCGTTGCTCAACAGATTTCCCGTCGGATTATTTGGACTGCAGAGGAAAATCACTTTTGTGCTCGGATCGATAGTTTTCCAGGTTTTGTCCAGGTCAATATCAAAGTCGGGTGTAAGTGTTACCCGTTGAATGTGTACTGCGTTTACTTCGGCGCAAACGGCGTACATGCCGTACGTGGGATCGGTTATTAAAATTGAATCCTGGTTGGGCTCACAGAAGGCACGAATAACCAGGTCAATAGCTTCATCACTGCCGTTGCCAAGAAAGATCTGTTCGGGCCTTACTTTTTTGATAACAGCAAGTTTCTCTTTCACTTTCCATTGAAGAGGATCGGGATATCGGTTATATGGCGATGGATACGGATTCTCGTTTGCGTCGAGGAAGATGTCAGCGTCACCTTTGAACTCATCCCGGGCAGATGAATATGGTTTCATTGTAAGGACGTTCTTCCGTACAAGGGTTTTTATATCCAGTGTGAACTTGTTTTCCGATTTCATATTCGCGTGCTGTACTATTTCTTCAAACTGTTGATCCGTACCTGTACGGCTTTTTTGTGGCCCATCAGCTGTTCCGCTTCCGCCATCAATTCTACGACTGGTCCTAGCGCGAGGATACCCTCTTTTGTCAACTCCTGATAGGTGATGAACTTCATAAAACTTTCCAGGGCAACGCCTGCAAATGCTTTAGCATATCCGTTGGTAGGCAGCGTATGGTTTGTTCCGGAGGCGTAGTCACCAATGGCTTCGGGTGAATAGTTGCCAAGGAATACCGAGCCTGCATTGACGATCTCTAGGGCAATTGAAGATGCACCCTTCATATTGATGATCAAGTGCTCAGGAGCGTATTCATTGACAAATTCTATTGCCTCCTTAAGATTTTCTATAACGATGGCCCTGCTGTGAAGTAGTGCTTTTTCTGCAATCGCCCGGCGTGGCAAATCCTTCAATTGTGCTTCAATTTCTTTTTGAATTGGCTGAACCAGGTTTTGATTGTTCACAACTAATATTACCTGACTGTCGTCTCCATGTTCAGCCTGCGACAACAAATCGGCAGCGACGAATTCAGGGTTTGAAGATTCATCTGCCATGATCAATACCTCGGAAGGTCCCGCGGGCATGTCGATGGCGATACCTTCTTCCGTGACGAGTTGTTTGGCTTTTGTCACGTATTGATTTCCCGGACCAAAGATCTT
>DATHIE010000522.1:0-9030 GCA_035316905.1 Chryseolinea sp.
TTTTAGGGGCAGTTCACGCGTGACCTGGAAGATGTTATTTTTTCCCAGATTACCTGCTACATAATCAATATCGCCGTCATTATCGAAATCGCCACCAGCAAGACTATTCCACCAACCGGAAAGCGAATCTATGCCGGTCTCTTTGAGTTGAGTGAAGTTTGAGCTTTTATTTTGAAATACAGTGATTGGCATAAACTCTCCAGCGACCATCAGGTCAAGATTACCATCATTGTCAAAATCCGTCCAAAGGGCATCTGTCACCATTCCAACACGTTCCAGCGCCGGACAGACCTGCGCAGTGACATTCGTAAATTTCCCCTTTTCGTTTTTCAATAAAACGCTTTGAGGTGCAACGGGGTAACTACCCGGCAAAATACGACCTCCAACAAACAGATCCAGATCACCGTCGTTGTCGTAGTCACCGGCGCGAACGCAAGAGCCACTGACTTTTATCTGAGGCAAAGCCGCTGTATCCAGTGCGAACGCGCCCTTGCCCTTGTTCCTGTAGAGCCTGTCACGGTAAGAAGACTGTTCCTGAGATTCGATGCTGCCGCTCACTATGTAGAGGTCGAGGTCGCCGTCATTGTCAGCGTCAAACAAAAGCATTCCTTCATCTTCTTCAAGTTTCTTATCATCGATCACCATCTTGCCATCAGACACAAACGAGCCATCCTTTTGCTGCTTATATATCACTCTGTGGTATTTCTTCGCGCCACCAATTATCAGGTCATCGAGACCATCGCCATTAACATCACCAACGCTCAACCCAGGACCCGATTGTGAGAACTTATGAGGTACTGTACGCTGGAGGTTAAAATCTATGACATCGTCTTCAACATGTCTGTACGAAGTCTTAAAAGAATGTACCCGTTTGAATAATGAATTAGGGGTGGCATCAATTGGCACATTGGCCTTCATTTTTGTGTTGTCGTACTCTATAGTCAGTACCTGATTCGGTTTGATTCCATTGACTAACGTCATTGATCCATCCGGCCAATTAACGACGACCGAATCAACGGTACTGCTGGATCCAATCCCAAAGTGTTGGGTTTCCTCGACGGACGACAAGAAGCCACGAAAAACATTTTGTTCGGAATATTGTAGGTGTCCTCCGTCATAATAAAGAGTTACCCTTGCTCCCAATGCCTGGCGGTTATTTTCGCTGCCGATCAAATGGATCCGAAGGTAGTTGCCCGAAGTACTATCGGGCTGCATGCCGGGGTGATAAAGTGTATTCTCATACACAAAAGCCTTATCATTAATATTGTTTACCACATAATCCAGGTCGCCGTCATTGTCAAGATCCGCGAAGGCAGCGCCGTTTGAAAATGAAGGGGTACCCATGCCCCAATCGGCAGTAACATCCTTGAATGTAAGGTCGCCGTTGTTCCTGAAAGCATAACTTGGGATCTTAACAACCGGGATCGAATCGATCAGCAATGTATTTGACGCAACAAGACCTACGTCGGCGCGATAGTTGGCAAAGTCCTTATCTGTAATATCCTTGGGAAATCCGTTTGTGATTAAGAGATCTTTATTTCCATCATTGTCAAAGTCTGCAAACAAAGGGGACCAGCTCCATTCCGTCTGATGCACTCCGGCAAGCTGGCCCATTTCACTGAACTTGATACCATGTGCAAGTCCATTGTTCAGGTGAAGCATGTTTCTTACGTACTGATATTCGTATCCAAACTTTTCATTATTGATGTAAGTCAGGTACGTCTTGTTTCCGATAGTTGTTTTCTTCCGCGAGTTTGTTTCTGGCAACATATCAAGCGTTATCAGGTCTGGCAGGCCGTCGTTATTTATGTCAGCCGCATCATTGCCCATGGAGAACTGGCTCTGGTGTCCGATGAATTCCGCGATGCGATTTGTGAATGTTCCGTTCTTGTTATTTATGTACAAGATGTCGTTAGAGAGGTAGTCGTTTGAAACATAGATATCCGGCCATCCGTCGACGTTGACATCCGTAACCGATAACCCTAACCCATAACCTTCGTGTGTGATTCCTGCCTCAATCGAAACATCTTCAAATGTGCCATCCCCTTTATTGCGGAAAAAGCGATCACTGTTCAGCGCTGTTCCATCGTTTATTTTGAGCCGGTAGTTAGTGGGGACGTTTGTAAGCTTTTGATTGACTAATATGTAAAGGTCCAGATCGCCATCACGGTCATAGTCAAAGAATGCAGCCATGACGCTGTGACCATTAAAATCGATTTTATATTCACTGGCCATTTCCTTAAACGTTGGATCGCCGTCGGCATCGTTGCCCTGATTAACAAATAACATGTTCCTCCTTCGCTCGGGGTCCTGGTGAGTGGTGGCACAAACATAAAGGTCCATCTTACCATCATTGTTGATGTCGACGACAGCAACGCCCTGATTCCATCGGCCGGCGACGTTTATATTGGCTTTATCTGTAATGTCCCTGAATTTGAATTTCCCTTCATTTAAATAAAGTGCATTCTGTTCCTGGTTTCCCGTAAAGAAGACATCCTGAAACCCGTCGTTATTAAAGTCCGCAATTCCGACACCACCTCCATTATAAATGTAATCGTATGTTAAAATGTTAAAGCTGTCGTTTTCCTGGATTGTATTGGAAAAGTTGATGCCCGTGTCTTCTGGAGCTTTTAACTCAAATAGAGTGGTCGGCTTAGTGGTGCAGCAAGACAACAAAAGGGGTAACCCAATTAGCAGCGTAAACTTCAAAAGACGTATCATAAGCATGCCAAAAAAATAAGGCCAATTTACATTGGCCTTATTAAATATCAGACTAAATCAGAATTAATTAGAATCCTGGGTTTTGAGTTAACACTCCAGGCTTCAAGTCAATCTGCGATTGCGGAAGCGGTAAGAACTTGTCGTTCGCGCCATATGCAGTACCGCTTAATGCGATTGGAAGCTTAGGAGATTCATAAGCCAAGTATGCACCCAACACTCTCTCTACATAGTCAGAAGGGGTACCACCGTAAACTCCGCTCCAGCGGCACAGATCATAGAAACGGTGACCTTCGCCAGAAAGCTCAAGCTTACGCTCGAATCTAACCTTCTCACGAGTCGCGTTATCCTTGGCCCAACCTGCAGGGTAAGTGGTGATCACGTAGTTCGCAGCAGGAACTGCACCTTTCATTACAAATCCAGCAGGGTTCAGAGCGCGTGTACGAATGTGGTTTACATACGTTCTAGCTTTTTCAGGATCTCCCACTTCGATTTCAGCTTCAGCAGCCATTAATAGAATGTCTGCGAAACGGATGATCGTATAGTTGATCGCTGTGTATCCAGGCGTCCAGGATGTGTTGTCTTGCAGACTTCCTTTGTCAGACTTGTAGTAAGCATACTTCTTAGTCTGATAAGGGCCAGCGTTCGGCTGGTTACGTATCCAAGCTTTTCCAGGGAAATCCTGCCAATCGAGATAAGGAATACCACGACGACCAATAGAGTGATCAAGACGTGGATCAAGCTCACCTGCATCAGGAGTAAAAGCGTCCTTACTTTCCAATCCCTGATCGTTCTTCAGCTGGTTTGCTCCAACGTTGTAAGCAGGATCATATGCACCACTTCCATCGTCCAATAGTGGCAGACCACCAGCGGTACGGAAGGAATTACCCATTTCAAATGTTGGCTGGAAGAATGAGCAGCAGTTACCAGGACCATCAGCACCAGTGTTGTATGGCCAGTTCAAGTCGAACTCTGGGTTAGCGTTGTTAACGCTACCTGTGTTCGCAGCAGCCTGATATGCCCACACTGATTCTTCATGGTTGTCGTTTGAAGCCTTAAAGATGCTAGCATAAAGGGGAACTAGTCCATAGGTCTTGCCATTGGAAGTTTTTCCACCAGCACCTGGTCCACCATATGTAGTAGGGATCAGAACGTCAAAAAGAGCCTTAGCTTCAGCAAACTTGTTTTGGTACATGTAGACCTTTGCAAGGTAAGCTGCAGCAGCCCATTTGTTAACCTTTCCGATACCAGAAAGCGGAGCCAGCCAGGTGTCTGGAAGATTGGCGTAAGCAAAAGACAAGTCTTCCTCGATCTTTGGCCACAAACTTTGGTCGTTCGGCACGTCACCTGCACCATCCTTGAGGTCAACAGTTTCGTCAACGTAAGGAGTTTTGTCAAATCCACGTGCAAGTTCAAAATAACCATGAGCTCTCAAAAATCTAGCCTGCGCAGTGTAGAGCGTCTTTTGCTCAGGTGTCACGTCGGCAGCAGCAGCAGCAACTAGCTTCAGTGTAGCATTAGCACGCGCTACCAGTTCATAGTTTGCAGTATACTTTTCGTTGATAACACCCTGAGTGCTCTGATATTCGTAGCGCTGTATCGGGTTGATATCCGAGAAATCTCCAGGGTCTGTGCCTTTATTGGCCTCACCACCCCTTATACTTCCCCATACCCAGTTTGAAGGGCTACCCATACGCTGGCCACGACCATTCACCTGAGAATATACTGCGATGATTGAGCGTTCCAAACCAAGCGCTCCACTCAGGAGGCTTTCGTTGAGCGATCCCGTCGGGGGCACATCCAAAAAGCTGTCGGAGCAGGCGTATACCATTGAAAGTATCGCCATCAGGCTCCACATAAATTTATTTCTTATTAATTTTTTCATGTTACTAATTGTCCAGAATTAAAATCCAAGATTGAGACCGAACGTAAAGCTTTTGTCAAGCGGCGCGTTTCCAACATCAATACCGAACTGAGTATCAACTGCACCACCCACAGAAGGATCAAGACCATCATAACCTGTAATTGTAGCCACGTTATTGGTTGAAGCAAAAATACGAAGCTTAGTCATCTTCAGCTTGCTCAACAACGCGCTGGGTAGAGTATAGCCCAGTGTAATGTTTTGCAAACGCAGGTATGATCCGTCCTCAACATAGAAAGAGCTTGATTGCTGGTTAGTGCTGAAGTTAGATGCGCTTTCAAATACAGGGATCGAAGCGCCAAGATTATCTGGCGACCATGAACCTTTAACACGCTCGCTGATAGCAGCACCCTGGAATGATGGATAAAAATCTGTAAACCACTTAGACACGTTGAATATTTCGTTGCCGAGTGATGTATACAAATATGCCACAAAGTCAAAGTTTGCATACTTCAATGTGAAGTTCAAACCTCCAGTAAATGTGGGGATCGGGCTGCCAATGAAGGTTCTGTCGGCGTCGCTGATATTACCATCGCCATTTATGTCAGCATATCTAAACCTTCCAGCTCCGGCGCCTGACTGTGTTGGAGAAGCAGCAACCTCTTCGGCATTGGCAAAAAGGCCTTCAACTCTGTAACCAAAGAAGCTGGAGATGCCTTGGCCCAATCCATTACGAATAGGGTTGATACCGCGATAGCCAGGGTTGATTGTAGTAATATAAGTCTGGCCCGGTGGCAATTCTGTGATTTCGTTCTCGAGGAAACTACCATTAAGGTTTACTTCATAACTCCATTCGGGGTTGATGTTTCCTTTTGTAGTAATTCCGATATCAATACCTTGATTTCTCATCTTACCGATGTTAACAAATGGAGGTGTTGCACCAGGACCAACTACGGCTGTGATAGGTACCTGCAGCAATAGATCCTCAGTATCTTTTCTCCAGAAGTCAACCACTACGTCCAATTTGCCATCAAAGAAAAGACCATCGATACCGATGTTAGATGTCACACTGGTTTCCCACTTAGTGTCTGCGCTACCAATCCTGGTACGATAGTATCCAACAGTGGCACTGGTGTTCGAACCATTTATGTCATATGAAGAAGCACCTACGTTTCCACCGTATAGAGTATACTGGTTAGCACCTGGTACAGAGTTGGAGTTACCCATCTCACCGATACCACCGCGGATTTTCAAATCTGACACCCAGCTTAAACCTTGCATAAAGTTCTCAGAAGATACTCTCCATGCAACAGAAGCGGCAGGAAATACGCCATAACGGTTGTTTGCACCAAATACTGATGAACCGTCACGACGAACAACTCCTGATATAATATATTTCTCTTTGAATACGTACTTAACCTGTCCGAAATAGGAAGAGAAGTTTACACCAAGGAACTGATTACTGTTAGGAGGTGTGGTAGTAACTTGCGTCATGTTAACGAAGTTAGGATCCCATGAGAACGGATTCTGACCACCCTGGCCATAGCCCCAACCTTTGCCCGTGTTCAATGCTTCCTGGCCGACCAACAGTTCTACGCCGTGATCTCCAAATACCTTCTTATAGGTCGCTGTATTCGTAAACACCCAGGAGAAGTTATACTGCTGGAACTGGTTGAATCCGAACGCAGAGTTGTTTTCAGAGTTTTCATATTGCCAACGAGTGTATCCAAGTCCAAATGCACTTGAATAATTTCCTCCGATGCTAGTACGGAATGTCAGACCTGGTACTATGTCCCACTCAAGGTATAAGTTACCAAATCCAAAAGTTTCAAAGGCCTTGTTGTTGTCAAGTCCTTCTCTGTTAGCGACAGGGTTCCTTGGGTTGTTAAATCCTTTGGACGCTGTTCCGGCATAGCCGCCGAAGACATCGTGTACTGGTATAATGCTTGGCATACGGAACGCCTGCAAGTAATCATTTTCGTCGTCCGATACACCAGATCCACCATTATCTCCCTGAAGTCCAAGGATTGAACGATAAGTGAACTGAAGGTTTTCGCCGATTCTCAGGTTAGGCAAAATATCGAACTCTGAATTTACGCGCGCAGCATAGCGGTGGAACGATTGGTTTATCATCGTACCCTCCTGGTCTGTCGCTGATAGCCCAATATAGAAACGGTGTGTTTCACCACCACCACTGAATCCCAGTGTTTGTCTGTGAAGCGGAGCAGTAGACGTAAGTTCATCGTACCAATCTGTACCAGACTTATTTGCTTCAGTTACCTGATAAGCTGATCCTTTGCGAGGATCTACGTTGTATTTAAGTTGTTCTGCAGCAAGGTCGACACTACCTACCACGCCGGATGTACCTCCTACACTAATGTAGTCAGGCATTACAGGAGTTAGTCCACCTTTAAACTGAGGGTGGTTGAAAGCTGCTAGTGCCTTAGCATAGTCTGGAGCGACTCCTGCAGCTGCGGCATTTGCGTTTTCAGTATTTCTCTGAGCAATCCATGTCCAATCCATAAAATCCTGAGGATTCATCATATCCTGGCCTGCGCCTGGCTTCGTGAATCCAAACATACCGTCATAAGTAACGGCGAGCTTTGCTCCCTTTTTAGCCTTCTTAGTGGTGTAAACAATCACACCAGCAGCAGCTCTGGCTCCATAAATTGAAGCAGAAGAGGCATCTTTCAATACCGTCGTTGTTTCGATGTCGTCAGGGTTCAGGAAGCTAACATCCTGAGTAGGCACACCATCCACTATATAGAGTGGGTTGTTTGAGCCTGCAGGTCCAAGTGACCCGAAACCTCTAACGCGAACCTGGCTGGTTGAACCTACCTGGCCGTTTTGGATTACAGTCACACCTGGCACACGTCCTTGCAATAACTGCTCAACGTTACCCGTTGGAGTTACTGTAAGATCCTTTGTCTTAACGATTGACAGCGCGCCGGCAATTTCACGGCGCTTATCCACGCCATAACCAGTTACAACAACTTCGTCCAGGGAAGTCAGATCGACGTCCATAGCGACATTGATTGTAGTGCGGTCACCGACAGCCATTTCCGTGGTCTTGTAACCCACGAAGGTAAATACCAGTGTGGCTTCCGGTGCGGCAGAAATGCTAAATGCCCCATTGGCATCCGTAACGGTACCCTGAGGTGTTCCCTTCACCAGAACGTTCACGCCGGGCATCCCAGTTCCGGTTTCATCAGCTACAGTACCGGTCACAACTCTTTCTTGTGCCAGCGCTACTGAAGCTAGCATTAGCATCATAGCTAATGTCAAACTCAAGCTTTCGTAGAGTTTTTTCATAATCATCGTTTGGGTTTAAAATTGATTTGATTGATAATATTCTGCGCTTTCACAATAGCCCTAAGATTATTCTGAAGAGCACATTATTCGAATGTAGAGATTTTGCGGGTCGATCCCTGAAAAAGCGTTCATAATTTTTACGCAATCGTCTTCGCAACCGATTACGGTTTCGAAGCCGCAGCAATTGTTTTCGATAACACTACATTAAGACCTTTTTACCAAAAATTGCCCTAAATGGCATCACAGTTGGTTGAGTTCCGTTCTCACAAAGTCCCTTAATAGTGTTATTTTCGGCCGATTTTTGTTTATGAAGCATTTCGAGAAATACCCAGTCCAGTTGACGAACTCCCTGAGCGGGAAAAAGGAAGAACTGAAGCCTGTCAATCCTGGCAGCATCGGAATGTATGTGTGCGGCCCCACGGTCTACAATGATGTACACCTTGGGAACGTCAGAACATTCCTGAGCTTTGACATAGTATCTCGTTATTTAAGGTATCTCGGCTATAAGGTTCGATACGTGCGTAACATCACTGATGTGGGCCACCTTGAGAATGACGCCGATGAAGGGGAAGATAAGATTGCAAAGAAAGCAAGGCTTGAGCAACTCGAACCTATGGAGGTGGTTAAGCATTACACTGAAGGCTTTCACACCGTTATGCGTCAATTCAATATCCTGCCTCCCAGTATTGAACCGTCAGCAACCGGTCACATCGTCGAGCAAATTGAAATAGTAAAGAAGCTAATTGATAATGGACTGGCTTACGAAGTGAACGGATCGGTATACTTCGACGTGACTCGATACAATGAGAATCATAATTATGGTATTCTGTCCGGGCGTGTATTGGAGGAGTTGATGGAAAGCGGACGAAAGCTCGACAGCCAGGATGAAAAAAGAAACAAGGTGGACTTTGCCCTTTGGAAGAGAGCATCTCCTTATCACATAATGCGATGGCCATCTCCGTGGGGTGACGGGTTTCCAGGCTGGCATATCGAGTGTACCGTGATGAGCACAAAATATCTTGGCGAAAACTTTGATATCCACGGTGGTGGAATGGATCTCAAGTTTCCACACCATGAATGCGAAATTGCTCAGGCTGTGGGAGCAACCGGTAGAAACCCTGTGAACTATTGGATCCACT
>DATHIE010000523.1:0-12854 GCA_035316905.1 Chryseolinea sp.
CCTGACTATTTCAACTACAACCGTTCAGTGTACCTCATCGATCTTCGCAAGACAATCCCTGATTCTATAGCAGTATGCGGCAAGTCGGTCGTTCCGAGAATCAATATGAGTATACCGTCAGGAACAGAGTACAAATTCTACAGCGACGCGATGGATATAGAGTTTCCTTTAAACGCTATTTACGATACTCTCTACCTGAACACCGATTATCTACAAGATGGTAATGGCAGTGAAATATTTACAATAGGTTCTCGCAATGTGCCACTTCATAAAAGCATTGCTGTTTCTCTGAAACCTTCCAAATCTTATCCCAGACGAAAAGATGTCGGCGTGTACCGAACGGCCGGACGGTCTTACGCCTTTTTAAATAGCGAGTGGATTAACGGCCGTGTGCACTTTAATACAAGGGAGTTTGGCGAATTCACCATTTTGAGAGATTCAATTGCTCCGTCCATCCTTCCGTTACAGGTCAACGATCAGACCGCAAGGTTTAAGATACGGGATGATTTGTCCGGCATTCTTTCTTATGAAGCAACAATTGATGGCGAATGGTTACTGATGTATTTCGATAGTAAATCCAATACCATCTGGTCTAAACAGCGTGACCCGAAAACTCCGCTCAAAGGAGATTTCCAGTTACGCATTACTGACAATGCAGGAAATGAATCGTACTTTACGAAAAAAATCTTCTGATTTATATGAGCCTTCGCATTGGTGACAAAGCACCTGATTTTAAGGTGAACGATCAGGATGGTAAACCTGTCCAACTTTCAGAGATGAAAGGAAAAAAAGTTGTGCTTTATTTTTATCCGAAAGACATGACTCCAGGATGTACAGTGGAAGCATGCAATCTTCGCGACAACTACAAACTCCTGATGAAGCAAGGATACGAGGTGCTTGGTATCAGCACGGATAATGAGAAAACTCACCAGAAGTTTATAGTTAAAGAGAAACTTCCTTTTCGATTGTTATCGGACACGGATAAAAAAGTCCATGATCTGTACGGAACATGGATCGAAAAATCGATGTATGGTAGAAAGTATATGGGAACAGCCCGTAATACATTCATAATCGACAGTAATGGTATCATTGAAGACATCATCGAGAAAGTCGACACAAAGAATCACACAGATCAGATTCTCAAGAAGGGATCAGAAAACGCCAGCTCTCCCAAAAAAGTAACAGCGAAGAAAAGTGCCGTCAAGGCCACTGCGGCGAAAAAGGCGAAGACTAAGCGATAGATTTCCCGTCGTTATCCAGCCAAACAACATAGTTTAGTTAAGCTAAAGACTGTTGCTTTGGATATTGGACATTGGACATTGGGCGTTCGACATTCACGAGCTACGCCTATTACCGAACTGGAGATTTGCGATGAGATTGAAAACATTCCTTTGTTTCGGGACGAGACATTAATGTCCAATTTCCAACCTCCAATAATTGCTCCGGCTGTATTTGGAGTAGGTCTAAGTGTGCGGTATATTCGCGGCAAAGTTTTTTCAATGAGCCAGCCAACAGATATCGACGCTTTAAAGAAAATTGCTGCACAGGTTCGCAGGGACATCGTACGCATGGTACATGCATGCCAATCAGGTCATCCAGGCGGTTCGCTGGGGTGCACAGAATTTTTCGTGGCCCTTTACTTCCGTATCATGAAGCACGACCCGAAATTCAACATGAAAGGTGTCGGCGAGGATTTGTTCTTCCTATCCAACGGTCATATTTCACCCGTATGGTATTCGACGCTGGCACGCGCGGGATATTTTGATACTAAAGAGCTAAAAACTTTTCGACTAATTGACTCACGGCTCCAGGGACATCCTGCAACGCATGAACATCTTCCTGGTATACGTATAGCTTCGGGATCACTGGGCCAGGGACTATCCGTCGCTCTCGGTGCTGCTCAGGCAAAGAAGCTGGATAAAGACGACAGATTCATCTTCGTGATGATGGGTGATGGAGAACAGCAGGAAGGGCAGATCTGGGAAGCCGCTATGTATGCGGCCCACAACAAACTTGATAACGTGATCGCTACTATAGATTACAATGGTCAACAGATCGATGGTCCGGTTAACAAGATCCTGAACCTTCTCGATCTTAAAGCGAAATGGGAGGCTTTTGGCTGGGAAGTTATCGATAGCCACGGAAACGATATGGAAGAAGTCGTTAAGACCCTTGAGTACGCAAAAACGCAAGCGAAAAAAGGCAAGCCCGTTCTTAACCTCATGAAAACAGAAATGGGATTCGGGGTTGACTACATGGTGGGTTCTCACAAGTGGCACGGTGTAGCGCCTAACGATGACGAGTTGGCGAAAGCTCTCGCACAACTTCCTGAAACCATCGGAGATTATTAACTCTGGCGGTACTTGACGACGGATCATCTGTGTTGGTCTGTAGTCACTCGAAAGGTATTTTGACCACTGAGCAATTCATTCTTTCAGCGCGCGTTTACTCATCAATGAATCAACTTCGCACTTTCTGGTTGCTAGTTTTTAGTTTCCTTTTGATCGTTCACGCCAGCCAGGGACAGACAAAGATTCAGCAGAAACTGCCAGACAAAACAAGGATACTCTTTCTGCTCGACGCTTCCGGCAGCATGCAGGAACAATGGCTTCGCCCTAATCAATCAAGATGGACGGTAGCTAAATCCATTCTCACAAAACTGGTCGACTCACTTCGTCAAAATACCAAACTGGAGCTGGGACTCAGGGTCTATGGTCACCAATCACCACAGGAGCAAAAGAACTGCAAGGACACCAGGCTCGAAGTTCCCTTTAAGGTGAAGAACCATTCACTTATTATCGACAAGTTGGAAGAGATAAGACCGAAAGGGGTCACTCCTATCACGTACTCGCTGGAGCAAGCCGCGGGAGATTTCCCAGCCGGTCCAGGATATCGTAACATTGTCATTCTTGTCACTGACGGTATTGAGTCTTGTGGGGGTGACGTATGTGCCATGTCGAAAGCACTGCAGCAGAAAGGAGTTTTCCTTCGACCTTACATAATAGGCCTGGGCCTTCTATCTGAAAAAGCACTGGACTGCGCTGGCAAGTACATCAACGCGGATACACCGGGCAAATTCTTTGAGGTGCTGAACGAATCAATTGATGCATCCTTTGCGAAGACAACGGTTAGTGTACAACTGCTCGATGGTAATAGCCGTCCTACTGAAACAAACGTCAACATCACGTTTGTCAATTCCCTTACTGGCAATCCGATGTATGACTTCGTGCATTACCTCGATCGTTCAGGCAGGCCAGACACTGTGCAGATCGAGCCCGTTGTGGACTATGAGATCATCGTCAATACAATTCCACCCGTCGTAAAAAAGGACGTCGCGATTACGTTGGGAAAGCACAATCTAATCAGCATTGGAGCTGCACAGGGTAATCTTGTTGTTCAGCAGGAAGGACGTAGAGACAACAACTTGCAGTCGATTGTACATTTGGATGGGCAACCCGGGATTGTGAACACTCAACAAAGTAACATCAATGTCCGCTATCTTGCAGGGCGCTATCAGGTCGAAACTTTGACTATACCGCGTAGAACCTTTGACGCTGAAATTCAGGCAAATAAGACCAAGACAATACTCTTGCCTGCTCCTGGGGTGGTCAACTTCAACACCATCGCTACTGGATATGGAAGTATCTACGAATTGAAAGCGGACGGCAGCCAGCAATGGGTGCTCAACGTGAACGAACTTAAACCTCAATTCAGTCTTAGCCTTTTGCCAGGACAATACAAAATTGTCTTTAGGGTGAAGCAAACAACAGGAAGCAAGTATACCGGGTTCAAAAAGTTTTTTGTGAAGTCTGGCGAGACGTTAGCGGTTAACGTCTTTAATTAGTCAGGATGCAGCAAGCACGAGCCAGGGAAGCAACGCGATCAAAATTGCAATCAGAAACAATAGGAGGAGTTTCCTGTTTGATCTTTTCGTTTCAACTGCTTCTTCAGGCATACAATGGGTGGCTTAGTCTCTTTTACGCACAATGTTGAAAAGATGTTTGAACCCAATGACGTGATTTTGCCCGTTTAACAAATCATTAACAGTCTTTCGGAAGAATCCCAAACTTTTACGACTTTCGCACCGCTCCCAGAGCATAAACAGAGTGCGCCGCTATGACGAAATTAACCTTTACGGAAAAGAAAGACACCAGGTCAGGATTTGGAGTGGGAATTCATGAACTCGGTAAGAAGAATTCAAATGTTGTGGCCCTTTGTGCTGACTTGACTGGCTCTCTTAAGTTGGATGCCTTCAAGAAGGAATTTCCAGATCGGTTTTACCAGGTAGGCATCGCCGAAGCAAATATGATGGGCTTGGCGGCAGGCATGACCATCAGCGGAAAGATTCCGTTTACCGGTACTTTTGCTAACTTTTCTACAGGCCGAGTATACGATCAAATCCGGCAATCAATTGCTTACTCAGGTAAAAATGTTAAGATCTGTGCATCTCACGCGGGTTTAACACTTGGGGAGGACGGAGCTACTCACCAGATCCTTGAGGACATAGGCATGATGAAAATGTTACCTGGAATGACGGTCATCGTGCCCTGCGACCACAATCAGACGAAGGCTGCGACCATAGCATTAGGCGATCACGAAGGACCAGCATACCTGCGGTTCGGAAGGCCAAGTTGGCCAATTTTTACAGGCGACCGCCCGTTTAAGATCGGCAAGGCAGACCATATGATCGAGGGTAAGGATGTGACCATATTTGCGTGTGGTCATCTCGTTTGGAACGCGGTCGAAGCTGAAGCAATTCTGTCAGCCAAAGGCGTCAGTGTTGAGGTTATTAACATTCATACAATTAAGCCGCTGGATGTGGAGGCGATACTGAATTCGGTTGAAAAGACACGATGTGTAGTTACTTGCGAAGAGCACCAGATCAATGGTGGACTTGGAGATGCAGTTGCGCAGGTGCTGGCTAGATTCAGGCCAACTCCACAGGAGATGGTCGCTGTGAACGACTCTTTTGGAGAAAGTGGCACTCCCACTCAGCTTCTCAAGAAGTATGGACTCGGTCCAGAAAATATTGTGGCTGCAGTTGAGAAAGTATTGAAACGAAAAAAATAGATTGGACGTATAAGCCTTAACGTTGACTCAACTTTCCGTTGTCCAAATCATTTTACTAGATACCGAAGGACCATCGTTTGTCGTTGTTTGTATTCCCCTGGTATAAAAAATCATAAGTAAGTTCAGTTTTTTTTGCTGGTGGATCCCACGAGGATCCGGTCTGATAATTGCGTATTCAAATATTTGATGATCAAATATTTAAACGTATTTTATGGAATCCATGCCTCGGCTGCATCTCACCCTTGAATTTTAATAAATCCTTAAGGTCTCTAAGTGTTGTTTCTTATGAATTTTCTGAAAAAAGTTTTTAAAAGCCCGCTGTCGGTTGTCACTGTTTTATTCATGACACTGGGGGCGTGCGCCCAAACTAACAAAACGACTATGACGCCTTATGATTATGAAAGGGCCTGGAATGAGGTCAAAGATTTTGAAAGCAAAGGATTGCCGGAGTCGGCATTAAAAAGTGTGAACGCTATCTATGAGCAGGCTAAGAAAGAGAGTAACGCAGGCCAACTTGTTAAGGCTGTGATCCATCAGCTCAAGTTCACGGACTATAAAGAAGAAGACGCCTTTATAAAAAACTTAGATAAACTAAGATCCGAAGCAGCTACCGCTTCCTTTCCTGTTAAGCCGATCCTGCATTCAATGCTTGGAGAGATGTATTGGCAGTATTACCAAAACAACAGGCACCAATTTAACAGCCGCACCGAAGTTCAATCAAACCGCGAAGATGACATTGAAACATGGAGCCTCGAAAAGATCGTAAGTGAGACTCTGCAGCAGTACAAACTTTCACTCTCTGAAACCGAAAAAAGCAAAACAACATCCATCGATCTTTATGAACCCATTTTGAATCGCGGAAATACAATTGGCCGAAAGTTCAGGCCCACATTGTATGATTTTCTTGCTCACCGTGCTTTCGACTTTTCTGCAGACGAAGAAGCCTCTGTAACGCTTCCCTCCTACGCTTTCACCCTCGACAATCCGGAATACTTTTCCAATTCCGAAGATTTTGTCAAGCTGAAATTTGAAACAAAAGATTCAACCTCGCTTAAGTTATTGGCGCTGACGATTCTGCGCGATCTAATTCAGTTTCATCTGGCGGACTCAGATCCTGAAGCACTTATTGATGTAGATATTCAGCGGCTATTATTCGTCAACAGAAACTTTGTTGGTCCCAATAAAGATGCGTTGTACCTGAAGGCCATAGTGGACGTTGAAGACCGTTCGATCAAGCACCCAGCTTCCACGCGAGCCACATTTCTTAAGGCACAGTTTTATGCCGCACAGGCCACCCTTTATAAACCTCTGCAAACGGACGATCATAAATGGGATTATAGACGGGCCAATGAAATATGTGATAGCGCAAGGCAGCGGTTCGCAGACTCATACGGAGCGATTCAATGTGAGAACCTGCAGGACGAGATTAGAATAAAAACGATTACGTCAGGCATCGAAGAAGTCAACGTTCCCAATCAACCATTCAGAAGCCTGGTCCACTATCGGAATTTTACTGAACTCTATTACCGGATAATCAAAATCACTCGACCCGAAGTTCGTGAACAGAGGAGTAAATGGATGAAAGATTACAATGTCGATCGCGAGCAAAAGTTCATAGAATACTTTGCCGCAAAGACACCGTTGAAGAGTGGAAATTTTAAGTTGCCGGATGACAAGGACTACCAGGACCACAGCCTTGAGGTGAAGCTCGATGCATTACCTGAAGGTGAATACATGGTCCTTTTCAGTCACCAACATGACTTCAAAACCATTGGAAATGGATTGGCGTATGCCTTCACTACGGTGTCAAATATTAGCTATGTGCATCGTTCAGTTGGCGATGGCGGCACGGAGTTTTACTTGCTCGACAGGCAGACGGGCTCTCCGCTCGCCAATGTTAAAGCTGACATCTATTCAAATCGGTATAACTATCAGAGAAATAGCTATGAAGCGGACAAAATAGGAACAGCTACTTCTGATGCAAATGGCTATTTTAAAGTTGGTTTCATGTCCAACGAAAGACGCCGAAATTTCTTCGTCGAACTAAGATCGGGCCGGGATTTCATAAGCACTGAACCGATCGACAAGCAGAATGATTATGGAGGTTCAATAGGTCAATGGAAGCAGGAAAAGCCGGAGAAAAGAATTGAGACGTTTTTCTTTTTGGATCGTGCTATTTACCGCCCCGGCCAGACGATATACTTTAAAGGGTTAGTCGTAAACACGGATGGACAAACATCCACCATCAAACCTCAATATCGCACCTCCGTCACCCTTCTGGATGTGAACTATCAATCGAAAGGTGTGATCCAGGTTACGACAAATGAATATGGAACTTTCAGCGGAACGTTTACAGCTCCATCCTCGGGATTAACCGGCGAGATGCAGATCCAAAATGTTGACGGCAGCGGATCGGTGTCGTTCTCTGTGGAGGAATATAAACGACCCAAATTTGAAGTTACTTTCTCCCCTATCAAAGGTTCATTCAAGCTTCAGGAAACTATTACAGCTAACGGCCAGGCCACTGCTTACTCCGGAGCAAACATCGACGGCGCTAAGGTAGCATACCGTGTGGTGCGGGTTGCCAACTTTCCGTTCTGGTGGTGGTGCCGTTGGGGATACTACCCTACTTCGCCGGACATGGAAATCACGTCAGGTGAAACACAAACGAACGCCGAAGGAAAATTCGATGTAAGTTTCATGGCTATACCCGACCCTAGCGTTAGTCCCGAATCCGATCCCACGTTTACGTACACGATCTATGCTGACGTAACGGATATTAACGGCGAAACGCACAGCAACAGCACCACGGTAACGGCAGGCTACACCTATCTAAAGGTCGGCGTACCTATGGATAACATTAACAAGGATCAACTCACGCCTTCAAAAGAATTTGATATTACGACAAACAACCTGGCCGGAGAGTTTGAACCAGCTAAAGGCACCATCAAAATCTATCGCCTAAAAGCGCCAGCAAAAACTTTCCGCCAGCGGTTATGGGAGCAGCCTGACCGCGCATTGTACACCCGAGATCAATATTACACCGACTTCCCTTATGACCTCTATGAGGATGAACTGAACAAATTCAAATGGGAACGGCAGACGCAAGTGTTTGATGTTACCTTCGATACGGGAGTTAAGAAGACATTTAACATACCCAATCTGCAGAGTTGGTCACAGGGGGAATATGTGTTAGAAATCGCAGCAACGGATAAGTCCGCGAAAGAAGTGAAAGAAGTATCATACTTCTCCGTTTTTTCGCCTAAGGCCAAAAACATCCCTGCGCCATCGATAAATTATTTTCAACCACTAAAGCTAACGGCTGAGCCTGGCGAAAAAGCATCTTTTGTTGCCGGCACGTCAGAAAAGAAACTAACCGTGCTCTATGAAGTGGAACGTGATGGTCGCGTGTTAACAAAGGAGTGGATAACACTAAATGACGAGCAACGGATCTTTGAAATACCAATTCGCGAAGAACATCGCGGTAACCTGGGCATCCACTACACATTCATAAAGAATAACAGACTATACGCAGTTAATCAGGTTGTGGTAGTTCCCTTTACGAACAAGATACTGGACATTTCTTTTGAAAGCTTCCGCGATAAATTACTGCCCGGGCAGGAAGAGCAATGGAAGATATTGATGAAGGGAAAGAACGCGGACAAAGTTGCTGCGGAGATGGTCGCAACGCTCTACGATGAATCACTCGATGTTTTCCGTCTTCATAACTGGTATGCAAGCTTCTTTAATTCACAATACGCAAGATTGCAATGGCAGAGTATTAACGGATTTAAGCTGAGAACATTAACCATTTATAATAACACGTGGAATGAGGGCCATGCTCGCTCTCCTGAAAGTATCTATTTTGATTCCTTTAATTGGTTTGGATATAGTTTCCATGACCTTTCCAATCGCTTGTACGGAAGTCGCGCTGGAAATTTCAATATGCGATCGAAACGTATGGAAGTTGACATGGCGGCTGCACCGGCAATGGCTGCCCAAGCTGAAGAATCGAAAGTAGCGGAAGCCGACGGTTATTTAAAAGGAGACGTTGTTTATAACGCGACCGATTCAGTCGCAAATCCTCAAAAGGCCGCCGAGGATCTGGCCGGTGTAAAAGCCCGCACAAACTTTAATGAAACAGCTTTCTTCTATCCTCATTTACAAACCAACGAAAATGGCGAGATCGTCATCAAGTTTACAATACCCGAGGCGTTGACGCGTTGGAAAATGCTTGGCTTCGCCCACACGAAAGACTTAAAGTCAGGACTTGCCACCAACCACCTCGTAACCCAAAAGGATCTGATGGTTGTACCCAACCAGCCACGATTCTTCCGTGAAAACGACAAGATGATATTTGCCGTCAAAGTAAGCAGTCTGGTGGATAACGAGCTTGCAGGCCAGGCACAATTGGAATTCTTCGATGCACTAACAATGAAACCTGTTGATGCCGCCATGAAGAACATCAACAAGGTTCTTCCGTTTTCATTGAAGCCGAAACAAAGTGCGAACCTGGAATGGACCATCGAAATTCCAGAAGGTATTCAAGCGCTTACATACAGAGTTGTAGCCAAAGCCGGCAACTTCTCTGACGGTGAGGAAATGACTATTCCCGTCGTTACCAACCGTATGCTCATCACTGAATCGATGCCTTTGCCGATTCGTGGAAACCAAAGCAAGGATTTCAAGTTCGAGAAGCTGTTGAATAACAAATCAACCACGCTCCGTCATCAACGTTTTACGTTGGAGTTTACTTCCAATCCAGCGTGGTATGCCGTTCAGGCTCTCCCCTACCTGATGGAGTATCCGTATGACTGCGTAGAGCAAACCTTTAGTAAATATTATGCGAATAGCATAGCATCACACATCGCCAATTCAAATCCGCGCATCAAGCAGGTATTTGATACATGGAAAAACGTTCAACCCGACGCATTGCTTGCCAACCTTGAAAAGAACCAGGAGTTGAAAACAGCTATCCTGGAAGAAACACCATGGGTCCTTCAAGCGAAGGATGAATCTCAACGGAAGCGAAACGTCGGCCTTCTCTTTGACCTGAA
Source organism: Chryseolinea sp. (assembly GCA_035316905.1). Lineage (GTDB taxonomy): Bacteria > Bacteroidota > Bacteroidia > Cytophagales > Cyclobacteriaceae > Chryseolinea. The sequence goes on from DATHIE010000523.1 coordinate 10,128, forward strand.
TCGCATGGCCAATGAACAGGAAAAGGCGTTGGATAAAATTGTCCGGGCACAAACTTCAAACGGTGGCTTCGCTTGGTTTCCTGGTTTCCCTGAAGACCGTTACATGACGCAGCACATCATCAGCGGCATGGGACATCTTGATGTCTTGGGTGTAAAGTCCGTGCGTCAGGAAGATCGCACCTGGAATATGGTCACCAATACCATTGCGTACCTGGACCTGCAGGTCAAGGATGACTATGAACGTCTGAAGGCAATGGCAAAGCGCAACCAGGTAAAGCTGGAAGACAAGAACATCGGGTATACTCAAATACATTATCTGTACACCAGGAGCTACTTCAAAGACATTGAGATTCCGAAAGATGTGCAGGAGGCCTTTCAATATTATCTCGGTCAAGCGAAGAAGTATTGGCTGGAACAAAATCTATACATGGAAGGAATGATCTGTCTCGCTCTTCATCGCTTTGACGATAAAACGACAACGGCTGCAATGATCAAATCCTTTAATGAACGCGCGGTCCGTTCAGAAGAAATGGGGATGTACTGGAAGCTCGACCACGGCTACTTCTGGCACCAGGCGCCAATTGAAACGCAAGCACTAATGATCGAGGTCTACGATGAGGTCGCAGCAGATTCAAACTCCGTCGAGGAAATGAAAGTCTGGTTACTAAAACAAAAACAGACACAGGATTGGAAAACAACAAAGGCCACCACTGAAGCTTGCTATGCGCTGCTGAGAAGAGGAACAAATATTCTCTCTACTAGCAAGCTGGTTGATATCACTGTTGGAAAAGAAAAAATCGATCCCACAAAACGCGAGGACACTAAAGTCGAAGCGGGTACTGGCTACTTTAAGACAGCATGGCAAGCGGGAGAAATAACTTCGTCAATGGGAAACATCCATGTTTCAAAAACTGATGAGGGCGTTGCGTGGGGTGCGGTGTACTGGCAGTACTTCGAACAGCTTGACAAAATAACTCCGGCTGAAACTCCATTAAAGCTGAAGAAAGAATTGTTCAAGCAAATAAACAGCGACCGTGGACCCGTGCTCACTCCCATCACCGATCAGTCCCCGTTGAAAGTCGGTGACGTCGTTAAAGTAAGGATCGAGTTGAGGGTCGATAGAGTTATGGAATACGTTCATCTCAAAGACATGCGAGCTGCTGGGTTTGAGCCAGTATCAACACTATCCACCTATAAATTCCAGGATGGACTCTATTATTATGAAAGCCCCAGAGATCTGGCGACAAACTTTTTCATTGGCTACCTGCCTAAAGGAACATTTGTATTTGAATACTCTTTAAGAGTATCGCAGAAGGGCGACTTCTCCAACGGTGTAACTACCATACAATGCATGTACGCACCTGAGTTTGCCAGCCATTCGGAAGGCATGAGAGTAAATATTAATTAGTAGCAATGTAAAGCAAAAAATAACAGAGCCACCGGGTGGTGGCTCTGTATTAATCTTATTTTAAGCCAACTAGATACTATCGAAGGTTTTCTTCTCCCTCTATTCTTTTGGAACTAGCTTTGCGGTCATTACGTCGTTAGGATTCTTCCAGATTGGAGTGTCTCCGGTCAATTCGAAGAAAAATATTTGCATTAGCCCCCCTTTACTTTTTGGGATTGAGCCCGAACCACCAAGTGCTAAAACCCAATCGAACGACGGCAGTTCACTGTCTCCTGTTACAATAAATTGGATCTGACGACGCCCATCCTGGCTGGTGCTCCAAATCCCTGAAACTGTATTGACATGAATCGGTCCGAGAAACTTGTCCGAAGTACACGTACTTTTATTCCCAGATGGATCAAGCTTGCTGGTTGGAATGATAACACCTGGGCTATTTACGGTATCTGAACAAATAATGGATCCGTCACCTTTGGCGAGAACCTGCACGGTTGCGGAATCCTTTAAAGTAAAAGCAGCTCCAACGAGTCCACCCGTGACAGCGTCGGTACTATAGTATTTTATGCGAAGTTCAAACTTAAGGTCGCCGATAATTTCAACGGCGGTACTCAATTGCAAGTCATCAAAAATTACTCCTGTAGATGGATCTTTGTAAAGGAGGTCCTTTAAGGTAACGGAAAGGTTTACCGGATTTTTTCCACTCCCCGGAACCTTTGCAGGAGCTGTATACGTGCAACCTTCGGACTTGGCAGCGATTAAACCATTGCTGGTCATTGTCTCAGCTTTTGCCCCATTGGCTAGCCATTCCTTGATTACCTTGTCATAGTCATATCTACTAGTTAGCGGAACCAACTCGTCATCTACAATTGACTGTCTAATCGCTTCGTCAGCAAGGGTTGTGATCTCAAAATCGCCAGACTCGTTGATCTTCAACTTATAGGCACCACCGGTTCCAAGTTCACAGGCTTCGCAAACAATCTTTAATACATCGAAAGTAGCCCAATCACTGAAATGTTTCGTTTCCACAGTGACTGTGTGGTTCGTTTGGTTCCATGAAACTTTTCCATTGCTATACCAGATACCATCGTCATTCTGAAACGCTATTCCGGTCAACGGTGGCCCGTCAACGATCGGGGTATACGGAAACGTCAACTTAGCCGGCTTACTAAAAGTGGTTCCATGAGGGCCAAGCCGGTATGCATTTCCATTGCCATTAGGGGCATTGTTGTTAATAGGCTGAATGGTGATTTCAGTATCAGCGCTTAACGCACCTGCAGGGATCTCTACTTCCACCTTTCCGTTAATACTTACTGTTCCTCCTC
>DATHIE010000524.1:0-14951 GCA_035316905.1 Chryseolinea sp.
CGCTATTGTCTTGGCGCTCTCTTGCTTGATTTTAAAGATCCTTCGCATGTAATTGCCAGGAGTGAAATACCTTTAATGGAGCCTGTTGAGCCTTACGAGTTAAATGGGTTTTTCGGCAACGTGATCTTTTCCAACGGACATCTGGTCATTGGGGATAAACTACGACTGTACTATGGCGCCAGCGACGAAGTGATCTGCGGCGCAGAGTTATCCATACAGGAAATACTCGGTTCCCTTTCACCACGAAAAAAATAAAACTTTAAGAATCCCTTGTTGAATGCCCTTTAACAACCAATGGCATTCGAACCAGGCTTTTCAGTTTTTCCATTCACTCGCCACGTTTAAAAAAACCTTTAAAATGTCTGCAACAATAGAATTGACATCGGAACGTGCTAAGCTCAAAGCCATAACCAATAATAATGTAGCAAAAATGAAAATCGCATTTATTGGTACGTATACTCCCCGAGAATGCGGAATTGGAACGTTCACCAAAAACCTGGTCGACTCAGTAGTCGGCCATAAAACGAAGATGGTAAAGGAAGTGGAAGGATTTGTTGTAGCCATGAACGACTATGAACAAGACTATCATTACCCAGAAGAAGTAAAATTCAAAATCCGGCAAGAGCAACAAGGTGATTATCTGGAAGCAGCAAATTATATCAACCTCAGCGGCGCAGATTTATGCATACTTCAGCATGAGTTTGGAATTTTCGGCGGACAGAACGGGGTATATATCCTCCCTTTGTTACATCGGCTATCCATTCCATTTGTCGTTACGTTGCATACTGTATTGGAAAAACCTTCATACAACGAAAAGGCTGTATTGAATGAGATCTGCAAGATGGCGAGCAGAGTTGTGGTGATGAGCAATAAAACAACACAATTACTTACCAGCGTGTACAACTTGCATCCAGAGAAAATTGTACTGATATCCCACGGTGTGCCGGATATCCGCTACGAACAATCTCAGTCAAAAAAGGAATTCAGGCTGGAAGGCAAAAAGGTTTTGTTGACATTTGGTTTTATTGGAAGAAACAAGGGTATCGAAACTGTCATTAAGGCATTGCCTGATGTCATTGATAAATTCCCTGATGTTTTGTACCTGGTATTGGGAAAAACTCATCCCAACGTGCTTCGTCATTCCGGCGAAGAGTATCGAAACTTCCTTCAGCGCCTGGTCAAGACGTTAGATCTTTGTGACAATGTTATTTTTCTAAATGAGTTTATAGATGAGAACGAATTGTTCAAATATTTATCCGCATGTGATATATACATCACACCCTATGTGAATGAGGCCCAAATTACCAGCGGCACATTATCGTATGCTATGGGCGCCGGATGTGCAGTGATTTCAACTCCCTACTGGCATGCAGCCGAATTGCTGGACGAGGGCCGTGGAAAACTTTTCAAGTTCAATAATTCAGCAGACCTGGCAATTGTTCTGAACGAGCTTTTGGATCAGCCGGAGGCACTGGCTGAACTTCAGAAAAAATCAAAAGCATATGGTAAGCAGATTACCTGGCCGAAGATTGGTTTGAAGTATGCTGAGCTTTCTGGTAGCGTTTTATCCGAACCCCTTCCCAATGTGCCCAAAAAGAAAGTTATTATTGACCCGCTACTGCTCCCTCCTTTTTCGCTGTCTCATATAAAAAGGCTAACAGACGACACGGGTATTATTCAGCATGCCAAGTTTGGTATTCCAAATTTGAAAGAAGGATATTGCCTGGACGACAATGCCCGGGCATTGCTAATGGTTTTAATAGCGTATCGGCAAAACAAAAATTTACTGGCTCTTGAATTGTCTCCGATCTATTTGAGCTACATCCATTATATGCAGAACAAAAATGGAACATTCAGAAACTTCCTTAGCTTCAACCGTAATTTTCTTGATGACGTGGGTTCTGAAGATTCATTTGGCAGAACAATCTGGGCACTTGGATTTCTATTGGGGAATGCACCCAACGACGCTTACTATCAAATGGGTAGATTGGTATTCTTTGATGCCTCGCCAAATTTCGAAAATCTAAAATCGATAAGAAGCATCGCCAACATGATGATCGGTGTGAGCTATTATCTGAAAAGCAATCCTTCGGATGATGCAATGAAGGAACGATTGAGAGGCTTTGCCAATAAACTGGTGAAACAATTTGAAGATTGCAGTACGAAAGACTGGAGATGGTTTGAGCCACTGCTGGCCTACGACAATGGAATCTTACCGCTGGCGCTTCTGCATTCTGCTGAAATCCTCCAGGATGAAAAAATTACAGCTATAGGCATGGAAGCGATGGACTTTCTTTCCAGCGTCACGATGAAGGACGGGTATCTATCCGTCATTGGAAATAAAGAATGGTACAAAAAAGATGGTGAACGTTCACTTTTTGCACAGCAACCCATTGACGCGCTCGCGATGATCCTAATGTATCACCAGGCATTTCATTTGACCAGGGATAAAGGGTATATCAATAAATTATACACCTCGTTTATGTGGTTTCTGGGTGAAAATGATCTTCGGATGAGCTTGTATGATTTTGAGACAAAAGGCTGTTGCGATGGATTCGAAGAATATGGCATTAATAGAAATCAGGGAGCTGAAAGTTCTTTGGCCTATTTAATTTCTCACCTCACTGTGCTTCAGGCATACGAGGAGTTCTACCAGGCTGACACATAGTTTTTCAATTCTTTCATCGGAACGATTGATATCAGCCGGCGGGATTTTGTACTATTTCGATTTCTTCAGTGCGTCAATTAATTCCGCCATTTCAACAACGCCATAGGTAGAGGAGTAGTCGGATACGGCATAAGGAAGGATCAGGCTATCATTGTGCACGATCGCCCCGCACGAATAAACAACATTGGGAACATAACCCTCCCGTTCATCTTCTCTTGGCGCAAGAAGCGGCTCGTGCAATCTCCCGATTTCCTTTGAAGGGTCATCAAGATCAAACAACGAAGCTCCAATACAATACCTTCTCATCGCCCCTACCCCGTGCGTAATTATCAACCAACCTTCTTCCGTCCAGATTGGTGACCCACAATTTCCGACGTGTGTAAACTCCCATGGAAATCGTGGTTCCTGGATGATCACAGCATTATTCCATACCGTTGGTCTTTCGGAATACATGAGATAATTGTTAACTCCGTCGATCCGCGCAAGCATGGCATATTTGCCTTTTATCTTCTTTGGGAACAACGCAAGATTTTTATTCAACGCACCGTTGCCATGTAAGGGCATCACACGGAAAGTATAGAAGTTCTTTGTGGACAAGAGTTTAGGAAGTACAGTATGCCCGTTGTATGCAGTGTAGGTGGCATAAATCATCTCGGATTTATCATCGTCGGTGAAACGCACAAAACGCGCATCTTCGATACCACGGCTCTCAGACTCTGATACCGGAAAAATAACGCGTTCAGTAATGTCAGAGTCCAACTTGAATTGTACATCGTAAAATGAATCTGCAAGCCAGGTAACTTCCTCAAGTGCATTTCTTCTTTCCGAACTAATAGTAAGATCACCAAGGATCATATTTACTGCGTCTTTCAGGACATAATACTCGAATTTCTCCGGAAGGCCATGCATTATGCTTGTAGAGTATTTTTCAGGAATATTCATTTCCAGAAGTTTTTTAACAAAGCGTTTTTTGTTATACAACTTCTTATGAGTGATCTCTGCCTTATCAATATGATCGCCCACTTTCATCACTTGCAGATCATTGTTCTTATCCAGAATCCCACGTCTGAAAACAATAGATGAAATATGACCCTCACCTGTGGCGCGAAAGGAAATAATTATTCTTTTCTCTCCTTTTTCAAGGAACATCTGATCGAAATCCTCAACAATTGATGGGTTAAAAAACGCGGCTGACTCGATCGCATACTCCATAGTAAAGTATGATCCTATCAACATTTTCCGGTCATCTGATAAGTCGGAAAAATCGATTTCCATCTTCTCAATCACGTCCTGAATATTTGCGCAGTGCTTTGAGAAAACGCGCGAAATATTCCGGTGCCGGCCAGCAAATTCACGAAGGGTATGTTCAAGATTAAGAGAAACCTCGCTTTCATCTAAGGTCATTATCCTGGACACCATTTTTTGCGTCCTGGATTCACCATTCATGAAGTATCTCGCTACAACCCTGCTTGAGTCAGGAACAAATTTTACGTTTTTCCTTACTACCGCAACGCGCATTACTGTTACCCCTCATTATTTTCAGTGACAATATCCTGGAGCGTTTCCGGGAGTTCACTCTGAATATCAGTTCTGATCACATGAAGAACGAAATGTTTGTCAAACTTAAATTCATAATTGGAAGATGCTGAAAGCTCAGAAGCCTTGCCGGATTGCTGCAAAACCCTCAAAAGGTCTTTTGCAATCATAGATGTTCTGATATCATTGACGGCTTTACTCTTGTGATACTGCAATTCAAAGGTAACACGACCTTTGCCTTTTGGATTTGCTGCCCTGACTTCATGCGACGAAAATTTGTACTGTTGAGGCCCGTCAGCGGAAGAGATCATCAGTTTCAATAAAACTGGACGGTATTTTCCCCAGAAAAATCCGTAGGACTCGTCCAGCGTGAAGTAATTAATATAGCTATTCATATGATTGTACCTGACATGTTCGGTAGGTCTTTATTAAAATGAAATTCACAGAAACCGTTATTAACAATAAAAAGTAAGGTCAACTCAACAATTATTTTTGTGCTGCAAATTCCGATTGGAGATTTTCATTCCCTTACTGTACGGCCGGTGGAACGAAACAGTCTGTCAGTTTGACTTTGAAAGAAGGTGCATCATGGTATTGACCTGGCAACAAAACTCCAATGTACGCAATAGGCACGACATTCCTGACGACTTTACTTTATATAATAATAAAGACCTTAAAACAAGCGTTTCTCGCTGTTAATAAGCTGTCCGATCCAATACGGAAAGCGAACATTACAATTTAAGATTTGAATGTCGAGTGGCCGTGGCACGAAACAAACATGGAAAGATATAGGAACACAGGTAAACTAACAACGAGTCGCATTGACGCCTCAGATAAGGCCGCTGGGATTGCAAAACTTTCGTTCGCTAAAGATTAAGCAATAAGAATACTGACTGTTATCGAAAGCGTACTTGGCGATGATTGCCTAACGGAAACCTTAAATGGAAAATAACAGATCTGGATATATGTTCGATAACGTCGTGATAGTGTCTTACGGTCAGACGTTGCAATATATTAGTCTTATAACATGCATTTAACGGGGAAACCGACCGTATAGCCGTTTATTTAACGTACCTTTAAACAAGCTTCGGAGTTGACATCGTTGTTGCATTTTTTGAAGACTACTTTTCTGTACACAGTGTTTTAAGCACTCTATTTTTTTTGACCGTCACTCTTCTCAACTTTCAAAGCTAAAATTCATTAAAACGATCGTCCAGAGCGTACTGCTCGTCTTGTACCTTCTTCACAATCAAGTCTCATAAAAGTAAAGTTTGTGACCAACCAGTCTAATGAAAACGATTTTGATCGGAATATTAGCGCTTATCACCGCCATCGGTATTTTCATGCTGGGATGGTATTACTATTTGCGATGGCGGTTCAGGAAGATCATTGCCATAAAGTATCACATCATTGCGCCGTTAATCAAGAAGTTGGAACGTCATGAGACAATTTTAAAATCAGAAGTAGATGTAATGGTGCGCAATGGTACTCTGAGACATGCTACGTATCGCGTTCTGGAAGTTTATGGACGGATGGAGTTGTTCCCGCCTGATTTTTTTACCATTGAAAAAGGCGCAGAGAGCTTTCTGATAACCTGGCTTGAATTTCCCACTGAACTCGGCGAGCCACCCCATGAAGTAGAGCTTTTTACAACGATAGCCTTAGACGGAATCCTGACTCTTACTTATTATATATTCAGATACAGAATGGTAAACAATCATTGGGCCGAACGCTACAATTGGATATTTGGCGTGGTAGGACCTTATGGCCCATTGAGCCAGCCTTATGATATGCCCGCAAAAATATTCAGTCGTTTCAATCCTTCAGATACCACTACTGCCGAAGAAGAAGCGCGATGGGTGCATGAAAACGTACAGCATACTGCCTCTGCATTTCGGACACGCATGTAACTAATTAGGCTACCGATGTAATATCTATTTAATATGCCAGAGAAGGTGTGCCACTCCGTCCGGATCGAAGTAAATTCACAGTATAACAAACCAACCTATTCTCTAACACCCCGCCCTCTTGCGACTTCAACTCACCCATCGTCAACTCATAGATGTAACCCGGCTTCAAGTTTTCCAGTTTCAGTGAGGCTATTTTTCCACCGTCCCTTACGTCGATGTCTTTTATACCGACTTTCTGCACATCGAACTGGTCGGACCCGTACTTGAGGTGGTATTCATAATAATAGTGTCGGAAGTGGTAGTTGGAGGTATCGCGAAGGGTCGCTTCGTCCATGGGTTGAGTGAAATGCAGATCAAAGCCTTCCTCCGTGATGTTCATGCTATAGATGTCCACTGGTTGTTTACCGGTGAAAACGATCCGCTGAATTCCTGTGTCGCCTATAAAGCCATGCTGTACCTGGCCAACATAAAGGCTGCCATCCGGTGAGAACGCAAGACGATTGTTGCCTTTGCGCAATCCTTGCTTGTCTATGAATGGAATACACGCACCCTGCCATACACCGCCTACTTCCTCCAGCATCACGCGAATAATGCGCTCCTGGTTCATCTCGCCGATAAGGATTTGTCCCGAGAACGGACCGAAAGCTCCGTCGGTGGCGTCCAGTATCGGTTGCGTTGGCGAGGCAGCCATAATACCGTATGGAAACTGTACCACTGGCCGTTGGCGTTCAGCGTTCAGTTCTTCAACAGGAAGTTTTGATGGATCTCCTTTGTTCCATCCGGGAAGCCATATCATGCTTGCCGGATGCCCGTAGAATTTATTTTGCTCTACTTTAAATAACGGACTTGTTCCCACCCAGTCGCCCTGGTTGTCGGCGACTAACAATTCGTTGTCGGGTGTGATGAGCAGTCCGCTTGGCGAACGAAATCCATAAGCATAAGGAATGAATTCACCGGAAGGTGTCAACTTAGCAACCCATCCACGGTATGGTACAGCCGCGAACTTTTGTTTAGGCTTGAACGGAACGAGTGTCGTGTCAAACTTGCCACGCACTTCATCCATAATAATTCCCCACTCTGACGCAGTATTGAACGAGATGAACAGATTACCATCACGGTCTTTCACTGGTCCGTACGTCCACTCGTGGTAGTTGCCTGCCATTCCGAAATCATCGGTAACTGTTTCATACAAGTCAGCCAAACCGTCGCCGTCCGTGTCTTTCAGTCTGGTCAATTCCGGCTTTTGCATTACGAGAATTTCCGATTCGCTTAGAGGCAGCACGCCGAGCGGCTCGTGTAATCCCTCTGCAAAAAGTTTCCACTCTTTCGCCGCGGGATTGTAGATCATCACCTCTCCGCGTAGGAAACAGGCAACTAGTCGTCCGTCTGGTAAGAAAGCAATGCCACCGGTCTCGGCATGAAGACCCGGGGGCATTTCAATAGTCTCGACGATGTATGGAACTTTCGCGTCCGGATATTCTGATTTCTTTCCGCAGCTGGTCACCAGCACAGCGAGGATCATCAATGCACCAAGATTTCTCATTTCGCTGTTTCTTTTTTGGTCATGACAATCACAAACTCATGCGCATCGTCGGCAGTGAGATTGATTTGATTACCATTGATCTTTCCTTTTGACGTCGTATACTCAGCGCCATCATTGCTATCGAAAACAAAGTACAATGGCTGCGTCGCTTCCGGAACTTTGAACGAACGAATGATCCCACCGCCATCCTCCTTCGGTTTGATAAGTTCATATACATCCTTGCCATCAATGGTATAATGAAATTCCGGATAGCGATCTATCAGCTTGTATCCCTTGAAGTCGACAACAGGATTTTTATCAGTAGAAAATTTTAACGGATACGTGGCCTTGTCGCGATAGAAAACAGTACCCATGATCTTCGCATACTTCTCTGCTTTCTTATCGAAGTAATTCTTTGGATCGAGGAATGCTCCCTGCCATGCATAACGCAGCCGACACGATCCAGCGTCCCAGCAATACGACAACTGGTTCGGCAGACTCACAGCAATCGCCGCAGGTCCTGCATCGGGCATGAACATTCTATATAAATATGGAGGTGTCGTTTTGTAAGGATGCAAGTTTACGTTAGCATGATGATGTGCCGCGTCGGCATCCAGTTCATTGGCCGGTGGTACGTTGGAATCCTTTTCCAGTGGAGGAAGGGCTTTTGTCGTCACATACATGGCACCATACATCACGAGTCCGTGCCCTGGAAATGTACAAACGTAAGGGTACACATCTTCTTTCGTCGGTGCCTGAAAAATAATGTATACAGATTCGCCCGGTGTTACGATGCGAATAGACCACAATACTTTGTCGGATACTGGCACAAAGTGCTGTTTCGGACCGTTTTCTCCAAGCTTCTGTGAGGCATCCACTACTTCCTTTCGTGCTCCCGGTTTCGTGATCACGAGGTTGTGATCCATCTCGTCGGCATTCGTCAGTGTAAGCTTGATGCGCTCGCCCGGTTTCACCTTGATCCGTGTGAGATCGAATTTCAGCCCCGCAATGGCTTTGATCTCAATCTCTCTTTCGATTTCTTCCTCTGCCTGTGCAAATGATAATTGGGAATATCCCGTGAAGAAGATGAAGAAGTTGAGAAGTATGAGAATCTGAGGAGTTTTTGATGGACATTTCATACTAGCTTGTCTCGGCGTTCGCCGCGTCGATCAGTCCCTTAATATAACCATAAGCCTGGGCGAAAGCCTGCAATCCGCCCGGGTCGTCGGGGTGCGTCGGACAATGGTCAGGACAAATGGACCATGAATAATTCGCGTCGCGCAGTATACGGATCACTTCAATAAAGTTTGCTTCCCCTTCGTCGATGTAGACTTCTTCGAAATTGCCCAGGCGACCTTTGATGTTCCGCATATGGATCTGGTAGATCTTTCCCTTCTCCGCGAAGTACTTCACGATCGGCAGCAGCTCAGCCTTCGGGTTGTTTAATCCTTCCATCACAGTGCCAAGGCAAAGCTGGAACCCGTTGTATGGACTATCGACAATCGATTCGTACTTTTTCAAGGAATCAAAAATTGAAGTTGGTGCACAATCCCATGTGTCTACTCCCTGATAGCCGCGCGGCAAGCCCGGTGGATCGTAAGGATGGATGCCCAATCTCACATCATGTTGCGCGCACACAGGGATAATATTCTTGAGAAAGTAAGTGATGCGCTCCCAGTATTCATCATACTTCACCACACCATATTTTTCAACGGGAAGATCTTTCCAGTTGTCTTCCAGTTTGAAAGAATGATAGCTAGAACCACCACGACCGTCAGTGTGCCCGTTGCGCCGAATCGGAATCAACGTCCAGTGCATCGTAACTACCTTCACTCCCACGGCCGATGCCTTGCGGATGTTGTCGGCTACCTCCATCAGTTTTTTCTCCTGGTCCGAACGTGTTTTTGCGAATATGTACGAAGAATCCATCCGGATCGCTTCCCACACCTTGCCGTACTTGTCGCAATCATCTTTCCATTGTTTCATGTCATCACCATTCCACACGCCGCTCATGATGTTGGTGAAATGGCGCACTCCACAACGTTCGTGGTATTCGAAATTCTTTTTTGTCGTCCAAAGCTTTTGTTTTTCATCCCAGCCCATGGATGGATCAGCCATCACCACATGGTAGTCGGCTCCTACATGGTGCAAGAGGTTTTTCTTAGGCTTCGCAAGAGCGGTTGCTGAGCCTTCAGCGGATGATGTAGCACCCAATAGACTAACACCGGCAATGCCGGCTGTTATCTTGCGGGCAAATTCTCGCCTTGAATTGGACTTGTTTTCCATTGGCTTTGTCACGATGATAGACTTGAGGTAGATCCGTTAATTGTTATTCGTTAATTGTTAATTGTTAATAATCGTGGGCATGGGATTCGGGTGTGAAATGTCCCCCGCCTGCGTCGGGCAGGCAACGTCCAACTCCGAATGTCCAACGTCCAATGCAAGCACCCTTAACGAATAACTATAATTCAAATCTATCAGGGAACTTGATTCTACGGAAGTCAATTCCTTGACGGGAAGATTTAGTTGATAGTCGGGGGAAACGCCGAAAGCCACATATAAACTTTGACGCGGGATCACGCTGAATTATGGAAAAAGCAATGTTTCAAATCCATCAGAGGGTCAGAAATTGTTGGACCGAAAATTCTTAGATTTGCCGCAAATGAAAGTAAGAATTATAGGCACTCTAGTTGTCACGTTGATTGCATTTTACATCTGTGATGCTCAGAGCGTCAGGATAAAGCTGGTGAATTGCAAGTTGGAAAAGGAAACATTGGCCCACATTCAGAATTCGTTAAACTATCAGCTACGATTCTATTCAGAGATTTTCAATCAACCTGTAGACACGAGTTTTAGAGCTGTGGTTTTCGGTAGCGAAAAGGAATTTGTAAAATACGCTAAAGCTAAAGCCAACTACAATCCCTTAAAAAACCATTCAATTGCCTTTTATAGCCATGATCTCAAAGAAATGATCTTGCACAATCAGGTTGATAATTTCCCTAAGGTATTTGCACATGAGGTGAGTCATGCAATCCTGAGATTTTATTGTGAACATCCTGATACATGGCTGAATGAAGGACTGGCTCAGGTTTTGGAAGACGTTGTTGCAAATGACTCGGCATTCTATTTTGCAGACACTCAGCTTTCGAAAATAGCAAGTGTCCAAAAACTTTTCTCTGAAGGCAGGTCAATTAAAGAGCCTATAGAAACCAGGAACTTCTATCAGGTACCAGCCAGCTACACGAATTACCAATTGTCATTTGCCGTCGTTTTGTACTTATACCAGAACCGAAAAATACTAGCGAATATTGTTAAGAGCGACTGTGTTCAGATAAACGATATAATCAGTAATTATTATCCAGAGGGATTGGACCTTCTCCAAATTGATGTAAAGTCGTGGTTCTTCAATTACGATCCTAGATCAAATTAATACCGAACTGCGCTAATTTCGTTTTGTGCCGAGCAACTAACAAGTTCTTTATACGAGTGAAATCTTCCTGAAACTTGAGCCTTCCGTTCTGCCAATTACCGCAAGCGATAACTTTTCCTTCTTTTACGAAATAGCCATACCCGGAATATAGATCACCCGAAAATTCGCCGATGTACCTGGTCCCATCATTCCAATATTGTGTCCCGATTCCATGTCGACGGTTATCCTTGAATTCTCCGAAGTAGGTACTACCATCGAAGAAGTACCGCTTACCTGACCCGTGAAACTTATCGCCATACCATTCACCGTCATAAACGAGTATAGAGTCCATATATATCTTACCCTTTCCTTCTCTCCGATGCCTCCGCCACTCTCCAGCGTAACGGTTGTGTCCGCTGACCAATTCTCCATAACCGTTTCTCCCATAATCGTATTCGCCGTTGTAGTAATCAATGAGCTTTCGCTTATAGTACCACCAAATTTCAGCACGTCCGTAAACTCGTCCTTGCTTAAATTTTCCTTTGGAAATAGTAACAAAGTCATCATCAAATTTCTTCATTGTCCCCTCGCCGTGTATCTCTCCTTCTAAAAATTCCCCAGTGCAAATCCGTAGGGTGTCGCCGTTTTCAGCAAACTCTATCTCTTGGCCTCGGCCCGATGGCAGATCCTCCTTTAAGTCACCGCTATATGTATAGCTAACCGTATTGCTTTTATATTTCCTGATGATAGCTCCTGCCCCGTACAAGTCCCCATTTACATACGTTCCCTCATGCACTGTACCATCCTCGAATAGATACCGGCCTTTCCCGTGTGGACTTCCCCTTTTCACTTCACCAACGTACTGTTGGTTTTGTTTTCCATTTTTATACCATTGGAGAGTACCTGTTCCGGTTGCGTAGCTACCGACACAATTCCCGGACCATGTGATTGTTTCGTTTTTTACAGGATGAGGATTGTACACTTTGCATCCATCCAGGCTTTGAATCCAAACAGAGTCTTTAGCGGATTGGGCGCTGGATGAATTTCTCATCGAACACACAACGACCACGCCTAACAACACGCTTAAAAAAATATTTGGTTTTGTTTGCATTCGAATCGTTGGCGCAATTATACAAAACCTAATGATCTTTTTTGTGACTGGATGACGGAACTTCTTTCTTCTGAACTCAATTCTTTGACGGGAAGAATTTGTTGATAATCGGAAAAAGGCAAATATTAACATATGGCAAGGATCTTTATTACAGGCTCTGCAGATGGTCTCGGCGAGATGGCCGCAACTTCCTTGGTCAGTCAGGGGCACGAAGTTGTATTACACGCGCGCAACTCGGAACGAGCACACCAAGCATTGAGCAAAGTACGAGGCGCGGCAAATGTTTTAATCGCTGACCTTTCGAGCGTGGACGAAACCAAAACTTTAGCTGGACAAGTGAATGCATTAGGAAAATTTGACGCGGTTATTCACAACGCAGCGGTCTATCGGGTGCCTGGTGAGCTCATCGTTGCAGTGAATACATTAGCGCCCTACATTCTGACTTGCTTGATTCAACGTCCGGAGCGTCTGATATACTTAAGCTCCGGAATGCACTTCAGTGGCAAACTAAGTCTCGAGGGCCTCGCCAACAACACCAACCGGATCACCTACTCGGACTCAAAGCTGCACATGGTCACATTGTCGATGGCTGTTGCGCGAAAATGGCCGGAAGTTTACTCGAACTCAGTAGATCCAGGGTGGGTTCCTACAAAAATGGGCGGACGCAGCGCACCAGACAATCTTGAAAAAGGATTTGAGACTCAAGCATGGCTCGCAGTAAGTGATGATGCAAACGCCAAAGTAAGTGGTAGGTATTTTCATCACAAGAAGGTTTCAAGACATAAGAGTGAAGCCGATGATATCAGTTCGCAAGAAAACTTTCTTTCAATATGCGAACAAATCACTGGAGTCAAGTTTCCAGATAGGCACAGCCTTTGATAAGAGAAACTAATCATGCATGAACTGGCAGCCGTTATTTAAGATTATTTAAGAGTCAGTAAATACGTATGAAGGGCCTTCAACTCATCTTCTGTGAAGTTTTTAGTTATAGGCCACGGCATCTCGGATGCGTCCAGATGTTTGCCTTCCGGTGTAACCCCAGTGTGTAATGCCGTTATGAATTGTTCGTCTGACCACTTGCCAGGATTACCAGTGGCTGTGATGTCGGCCACATATTTTCCTCCTGGCACGGGCGAGTCCCCTCCTTTCATGTTTGGGCCATGACAGTTTATGCATACCGTTGCAAGGTACTTCCCATACTCCGCGGATACGGTTCTTTCCACCGGCTTGGGAAAGCTGATTCTATGGTCGGTCATCTCCGCGGGAAGCAAAGGGATACGTCCAAACTCCGACAACACGTAACCCAGCGGACCAATGCGAAAACTCTGCGGCTCGCGGTCTACAGGTGGCACTTGTGTGCAATAAGCGATGATCGCAGCCATGTCATCTTCGCTCAGGTGACTCAGCTCGTGAGACGGCATGAGGAGCAATGGCTTGCCATCTCGATTCAGTCCGTGCTTCATTGCGAGTATCCAGTCATTTACAGAGAAATCGGGTGGTAGTCCTCCTTTTCCTTTTGTCAGGTTCCTGGTAACGAATCGACCTATCAATGGATCATCAATCAGCTCACTGCCACCAAGGTCCTGACCATGGCATTCTTTACAAGCTCTTGTGCCAGCCAGTCGGCCGCCCAACACGAGAGTGGCCGAGTCATATTTTATTTCTATGTTCTCAGCAACCACCGCATATTCTTTATTGATACGATAGCGCAAATGAAGATAAGAGAACAACAAAACTGCTAGAACAATCGCGATCAGGCTCCCTATAAACATGAGAATGCCTTTGCCTATTTTTTTTAACATGTTGAATTTGTTTGGTTTCCAATTGCAAATACGCGGCAAGACCAAAGAAAGGTCTCCGCAAAAAGATCTGAATTGTCCGAGATCAGGATTATTATCCAGCGGCGAATCCTCAGGTTTTGAAACCTCTGCCGGCCTCTTACGTACATGTGTTGACTTACTTCCGCACTTCCATGAAAGGAGCAACCGCCATAAACACGGAACAACTTATTGATATTGATGCACCCACCTTTGCCAACCCTGGTAACCACAATGAGGTATTGAACTCCCGTTTGGATTTGGACAGAGATCTGGGCGATTTCAGGATGAAGACCCTCTTTCATCCGTTCTTTACTTTTCACCAAGTCTGGGCCGACCTCAACCATGATGTGCAGATGATTCAGCTTGATTCCCCGAAAAAACAGGTTGGTCTTGCATTGATGGGGGAAGGCCGAACAGCTGCAATATTCGGAGAAGAACACCAGATCGATGCTGCCCGTGGATTTGGATCTTTCAATTTTAATCCAGCCATGGCGGAACGCAACTTGCTATTTCGAGGCCAAATCCAGGCAAATTATTTTGATATCGATCTTGGGTATCTCGACCGCCTGTTGTTATCGTATGACATGGGTGAGCACCCGTCGAACGTCGTAATGGAAAAAATCAATAATGGGATGTTCATGCACGTTCCGGTAACGACCACGTCGGAGCATTACCGTATCATGTCAGACATTACAAATTGTCCGCTACAGGGTGGGTTACGCAATCTGATGCTCGAGGGAAGCCTTATGCAGCTTATCGCGCTGCAGCTTCATTCAATAGGCGAAAACAAGCCGGTCGACAAGGGAATCAGTTCACGGGAAAAAGAAATGATGTATGGCGTGAAAGAATATTTAGACGCAAACTTTACCAAAGATCACTCGTTGTCAGACCTTTCCGTTCAATTCGGAATAAACCAATCCAAGCTGAAAAAGAACTTCAAGGCATTGTTCGGCGTCCCTGTAATCGAGTATGTGT